>WJLZ01000221.1 GCA_014728215.1 Chitinivibrionales bacterium | reverse complement strand
ATCCTATTGCATCAAAACATTTCAGCGGGAAATTCGTTGTTCGAGTCCCACCGGAAGTTCACAGGCGATTGGCGCTTGAAGCTTCTGAAAATGGAATCAGCCTGAATAGATTGGCAAGCGCTAAGCTTACTCAGTAATTTATAGGACGAAAATGTTTTATAAGGAAAGGGACTCCTGGCTTTTCCTCCTTTCGTCGGGCCTTTTCTTTAAATCCCTTCTATGAAAAATGCTTTTTTATAGCTATGCCGAATAAATCGGCATAGGAAGATATCCGGTACATACGTTGGCTATTGTGAACTATCTCGATCGCAAAAAAGCAAAGGATAGTATCCCCGGCAGGTTCCCGGAGGGGTACCAATATTCACAAACCGTCCGTCTTACGCTCGTGCGCTCGTGCGCTCGTGACTTCGTGAGCTCGTGCGCTCGTGCGCTCGTAAAAACGTAACCTCGTAACAACATGACCTCACTCCTCCACCACATCCACTGGCGCCCCGGAATTCATGATCCCTCTCTTGTTGGATGGATTATCTTCTCCGGCTATCTGCTCTCCGCCGCGATCGCCGCATGGGTGGGATTTAAATCTTCCTTTGACATGCCCTCGGAAACTAAAAAACAACTTCTCTGGCGAATTGTGGGACTTGTCATGATTCTTATGGCAGTCAATAAACAACTCGATCTGCAATCACTTGGTATCGATATCGGACGGGCCGTTGCCCGGTCCCGGGGATGGTACCAGAGCCGCCGCACATTCCAGAAATTCTTTGCACTGGCCTTCGGCATCATCGCCCTCGGCATGTTCGCTTCCGCCCTCTGGTATCTGCGGGACATCCTTAAAGACTACTATCTCCTGATAATCGGGTTCTGCTTTCTAGGTACCTTTATCGTGGTACGGGCCGCCATGTTTCAGCATATCCATATCGATCCGCCTCTGACTATCCCCCGTATCCGTATCAGATGGCTCTTTGAATTAGCCGGAAGCCTGCTGGTATCAATCGCCGGGATTGCCGAAATCGCAAAAAAACACCCGAAAAGCCAGAAACAATCATGACCGCTTCTTTTGTACGGTAAAGCACGCGCTTTACATCTTTTAACCAACACGGTTTTTTCTTTACATTGCCCCGGCTTGTTTATATCATATAAAGAAGCAGGATACAACCAATGATTATGTCTCATTCTCCGTCTGCACTGGCAACATCGATCAGAAACCAGATCTATTACCTGGCCCGCCCGGCAATGCCCCGGTGGGTGCAGATCGCATTGCGCCGTTTTTTTGTAAAACTTAAAATCAAACGGATCGCACAGGAATGGCCGATCCACGAAAACTCCGCACCACCACCGCCGCAATGGAAAGGATGGCCCGACAATAAACAGTTCGCCTTTGTAATCACCCATGACGTCGAATTGCAGATCGGCTGCGACAGAGCTATCAAGCTTGCCGAGCTGGACCGGTCATTTGGTTTTACATCATCCTTCAATTTCGTGCCCGAACGATACACCATCGATCCGTCACTCTTCGAAAAACTCCAGGCAATGGGATGTGAAATCGGGATCCACGGACTCAAACACGACGGCCGACTCTATGAGACACACAATACCTTCAATGCCCGGGCAAAAAAAATCAACGATTACATAAAGCAATGGAATGTCACCGGTTTCAGATCGCCCTCTATGCACTATAATCTTGAATGGATCGCCGATCTGGATATCAACTACGACGCCTCAACCTTTGAATTCGATCCATTCGAACCCCAGATCAGGGGCGTTGGGACCATCTTCCCCTTTATCTTCAACAACCATACAAAGTCATATGTCGAACTCCCCTATACCCTGCCCCAGGATTTTACCGTGTTTATCCTTATGCAGGAAAAATCACCACAACTCTGGAAAAAAAAGCTCGACTGGATAGCAGAACATGGCGGGATGGCACTCTTTATCACCCACCCCGACTATATCGCACTCGATTCTTCACCCCGACGACTCGATGAATACCCTCCGGAACTCTATTCTGATTTCCTTCGCTATGTCAAAGAGCGGTACGAAGGCCGGTATTGGCACGCGCTGCCGAAAGAGATCAGCAGGTTCTGGAAGGAAAATTATTCGAATACCCTGGCGCCGGAGAAGCTGGAAGAGCTGAATTAGCTCCTAACCATCATCAAAAAAAGCCCTTGTTATATTTTAAAACAGTGTTAATTTTTTAATCTGTATTAACTCAGGCTCATACTCATGAAGAAAAAGGCATGTATGGTCGCGTATGCATTTTACGAGCCCGACAACCGGGTCCGGAGGTATGCAGAAACGCTGGTGAATGAAGGTTGGGACGTCGATGCGATTGTGCTCAGACAGGACGGCAGCCCCGCCCGAGCGACAGTGAAAGGCGTTAATGTCTTTAAAATCCAGAAGCGGAATTTTAGTGTAAAAGGAAAATCAAGCTACCTGCGGAACCTCCTCGGGTTCTTTTTCCACTCCATGGCTTTTCTTACAAAACAATGCTTTACCCGAAGATACGACATTATCCATGTCCATTCGGTACCCGATTTTGAGATTTTTGCGGCACTATTTACCAAACTCTTCGGCGCTAAACTGATACTGGATATCCATGATAT
>WJLZ01000220.1 GCA_014728215.1 Chitinivibrionales bacterium | reverse complement strand
TGTGGTGAGCGCCTTTATACTAAAGAAACTGTATCCCGTTTTGAGCAGATTAGAACGAAACTTGCTTTAAATGATATTTCAGATTTTGAAGAACTGGGACATTCGTATAAAGCTGTCGCTTAGAAAATGAAGTGGAGTGAATGGAAGGTTAGAAGAGTAGAAGGATCAATATACCCACTCTTCCTTTCTTCCACTCTTCCATCCTCTATGGAGGACATATGGATAAAAGACAAAATTTAACAATTCTTAAAGAAAAAATGCCAGATCTTTATAATCAATTTGGTGTAAAGAGTATTGCTCTTTTTGGAAGTTATTCACGTGATGAAGCTCACGAGCAGAGTGATGTTGATCTGATAGTAGAGCTTGAAAAAAAAGCTTTTTTATACGTTCGAAACTAAAAGAATATCTAAAACAATGCCTGAATAAGGAAATTGATATCAATTATTTCGAGAGTTTAAGGAAAATAATTCGAGATAAAGTAAAAAAGGATTTAGTATATGCTTTAGCGTTCCAAGTCCACTCCTTTTTCACTCAAGGATTGATAAATGAAACTAACCCGAGTATCATTGGACCAAGTAAAAAAAATTGCTTTACCGATTATGTCAAATGGCTATGCAAAAAGAAATAAGCTAAGGTCTTCAGCAGAAGAAAAAAACGTTCTGGAGAAAAACTTTCACGTGACAAGCGATTTAGCTCAAACCCTCACCTCAGCTCTGTCTAAACTTAAAGATCACTTTCAAAATGATATTGAAATGTTGCATTCAGCAGCATCTCTTGTAATATCCTCTATTCTCAACGAAAGTAGGATATCTTGCGCAATTGTTGGCGGTCAATCTGCTGCGTATTGCAAACATTGGTACAGCCATTGGTACAACAAAAAACTATAAAATTCAAATCCCGCTTTGCGGGAACAACCGATTCACCGAACAACCCATCGACCTATCAACCCATTCACCCATTCACCGATAAACCAAACAATGCCAATCCCAAACGACACATCCCCTGATGCCGATAAAATGCAGGTCGATTTATTGCGTAAAGCTGGTACAACCGGAAGGTTCAGAAAATTGACTTCTTTAAGTCATTCGGTTATGCTGATGTCAAAAAGAGCAATCAATCGTAAAAATCCTACCCTAAGTAATTCTGAAAAGTCACTGGCTTTTTTATCGCTTCATTATGGTATTGAACTGGAGAGTAAAGTTCGGGCATACTTGGTTAAACGAGGACAATATGAGTGAATCTGAAATAGAATCAACAATCCGACCGCTTATTGAGGTGCTTGATAAATTCAGGATTCCATAAATCCTCAAAAGAAATATTATATCAGTTCACCTGAGGATATCATTTTAAATAAATTACTATGGTATAAAAAAGGTGACATGAAATCAGAAAGGCAGTGGCTTGATATCATTGGAGTGCTTAAAGTGCAGAATGATACGCTTGATTTAGCATACTGCAAAGATTGGGCGCACCAACTAAAGCTTACAGCGCTTCTTGAAAAAGCACTTAAGGAGTCCAAAGGCTGAGAATATAACCCATTCACCCATTCACCGAAACATGCCCTATCAATCTACTGGTACAACTTAAGACTATAGCGTTCAAGTCCCGTCTTGACGGGAAACAACTAAAAGTCTGGCAAGATTGAAAAAACCTTGCAGTCGCAATCTACAAAGTCACTGGTACAGAAAAATTCTCCCGGGACTTCGGCTTAAAAGATCAAATCCAGCGTTCATCCGTATCAGTCGTTTCAAATATCGCTGAGGGATACGATCGTACATCAAAAAAAGAATTTCTCCATTTCTTAAGCATTTCCAGCGGTTCACTCGCTGAATTAAGAACACAACTGGAAATCGCCCAAGCAATAGGCTATATAAAAGCAGACGAATTCAAATTGCTTGATGAATCATGTTGTTATATAGGCAAAATGCTCACAAACCTTAAAAAATCCAGAAGAACCTAATAAAAATCTATTCACCCATTCACCTATTCACCTATTCACCGAACACCCGATAAACCAAACAATCGAACAATCAATGTTCACAAATAAAGAAATATCCCGATATAAAGAATCCTGGGCGCGAAGAGAACGCGACGAAGCACGGCGAAACAAGGGCCTCCATACGGAAGCACGCAAAACAGCCATGACGATGGCTTTTATGCTCCGGGATAGATATCATGTCAAAAAAGTCTGCCTTATAGGATCAGCATGTAAATCAGGCTCCTTTGACAACCATTCGGATATTGATCTGGCAGTATATGGACTGAAAAAAAAACACTATTGTTCCGCACTTGCTGACTGTATGGAAATGAGCCGGTTTCCTGTAGACTTAATTGACTGTTCAACAGCACAAGTTCTCATGAAAAAACGTATTGAGACGGGAGAAATTTTGTATGAAAAATAGACAAATTCCTGATCTTATTGCAGAGATTGAAAATGAGTTGGATTCAATTAATCTTCTTTTTGATCAGCTAATAAAAACAGCACAATCAATCCCGCGTAGTAAAGTAAAAAGACAGATTTATGAAGAATCAATTGCACTGAAATTGCATAATTTTTATACGGGATGCGAGCGTATATTTCGTAAAATTGCAGATTCTGTAAACGGCGGAACGCCGGATTCGTATGATTGGCATATCCGGTTATTAAATATAATGTCTCTTGAACTTGATAAAATCCGCCCCCCGGTTATATCTAAAAAGACAGCATCTTTACTGAAAGATTTCCTCGGATTCAGACATGTAATACGGAATATATATGGATTCGAACTTGATTCCGAAAGACTGACGTTTCTGCTCAATCGACTCCCCGCAGCTGTTTCCGGATTTCAGAATGACATCAGCAAGTTCATTACTTTTCTCAAAAAACTGGAGCAATAACCCATCAACCCATCAACCCATTCACCTATTCACCTATAGACCGAGTAACCGAGTAACCGAGCAAACAAGCCATGCTCCCTAAAAAAGAATCCTCAACCGTAGAATTCAAAGCGACATTCGATAAAGAAACAATCGAAACGCTTTGCGCATTCGCAAATGCGAAAGGCGGATCTGTATTTATTGGTATCAATGATTCTGGGAAAGCTGTTGGGGTAACCCTTGGTAAAGAAACTGTCCAGCAGTGGATCAATCAGATCAAGATGTCAACAGCGCCATCTATAATTCCAGACATTGCAATTAACAGTTCCGGCCAAAAAGAGTATGTTGAAATTCGCATACCCGAATATCCAATCAAACCTGTAGCTTGTAAGGGCCGTTATTACATGCGATCGGGTTCTTCTAACCACATAATGACAATAAACCAGGTTGTAGATACACATCTTAAAATATTCAACCGGAGCTGGGATTATTATATAAATCCGGAGCGTTCTCTGGATCAGATCTCTTTTGAAAAAGTGCAAGCTTTTATTGATTCGGCAAATAAGCATCGGGTACATCCTGTTGATGATGGACCTTTAGATGTGTTACAGAAATATGAGTTGCTTCGAAATGGTGAACTTTCCAATGCATGTTATCTGTTATTTGCCAAAGAGCAATGTCTTTTTTCAACAATTGAGCTTGGTAGATTTCAATCAGAAACCATAATTAAAGATGAATTTAGGTGTCAAAGCGACTTATTTACTGAAGTAGATGAGGTTCTGGATTTTATTACCAAGCATATTAATAAAGAAATCCGTATAAGTGGTAAAGCACAACATGATTCAATTTGGCAGTATCCCCTTGATGCTGTGCGTGAAGTTGTTATTAATGCTATTATCCATAGAGACTACTCCCAGCCAAATGATTCTGTTGTTAAAATTTTTGATGATAAAATCGAGATATTCAACCCCGGCGGTCTCCCTGCAAACATTTCAATAGAAAAACTTATATCCGGGAAATATGTCTCTACACCGAGAAATCGACTTATTGCTGAAATATTTAAGAATGCCGGCCAAATTGAAAAATATGGTTCCGGGATTCATCGAGTTTTAAGGTTATGTGAAGAATATCAGTGCCCATTACCCTTATTCGAGGAAATCTCAAATGGTGTAATGGTAACACTGTATCCAGTATTAACC
>WJLZ01000219.1 GCA_014728215.1 Chitinivibrionales bacterium | reverse complement strand
TTTAATCATATACGACAAAAAACGATAAAAGGTTACAGGGAATAAAAAAAACGGCAGTCAGGAGGAGGAATCGGGGGTGACTGCCGTTGGTGGAAGAGGCTATTTTCTATTCATTTTATCCAGTTTTTTCTCGATTCTTTCGAGTCTCTTTTCAACAATGTCGCGTCTTTTTTCGGCGCCTTTCTCTATTTTTTCCCGACGGCGCTCGGCGATCTTCTCGAATTTTTCCTTTTGTTTCTCAAGTTTTTCGGCACTTTTTTCACTTTTCCGTGCTTTTATTTCTGCTTTTTTCAGCACCTTACTTCTTTGTGACTCTTGGTTTCGCATCTGAGGAATCGGCTGCTTTTTCTTCGTACGAGGATTATTTGCCGGAGTGTTTTTTTCTGAAAAGTGTCGTTTTTGAGCCCCCCGGCTTTTCTCTTTCATGTAAAGTTTTTGTTCGATGTGCGACGATTTACTCTCTTTATTGTGAAGTATTATCATTTCAAGATCGTGCTTTCGCCCGGCCACCGCATCGATAATCAGGCGGGGAGCAACATCCTTGGCGAGGCCTTCATAGATCTTGTTTTTTAAAGGATCAAGCGGAATTCCCTTTTGGCGAGCATCTTTAAGGAGATGCTCAATTCGTGCGACGTGGGATGAATTCCATTGGGTCCGGATCTCGCGCATCAAATGGGTGTCTGCGGAAAAAACAGCGGTAACAAGCAAACTTGCAAAGACGGCTTTTTTTATCATAGTTCTATTCCAGAGTTATACCCCCCAAAACCGTCGGGGATCAAGACAGGATTCGAAGGGTCGGGGTGCCATTGGTTTCCATTTACAACAAACTGATATTGATAGGTCCCCGGCGGTAACTCCAATTCGATAATCCAGTTGCCGTTTGATCCTTTGCGAAGAGGCTTATTCCCGATATCCCATTGATTGAAATCTCCGGCAACGGAAACGCTCTTTGCAGAAGGGAATTTGCCGGTAAGGACAATTTTCGAAGACGACGCCGTCCAGACTGTTCCGTGGCGCTCCGGTACATTTTTTTCGTAAAACCAGATTGAAGCTGCAATTACAAGAAGCGATACAACAGCGGTCAGAGCCGGGCGCGGGAAGAATAAAGGTCGGGATGGGAATGCTGATGGTGCTCTCGCAGGTTTATCGCACAGAGACAATATTTCCTGAGTCAAACCGGGAGGTTCGGGCAACACCGGTGTCGACTCTAATAATCGGGCATGCTGTTGCCATTGCTCATACTTTTTGCTGCAGGAAATACATGTCTCCACATGTTTCTCAATCAAGGGATCTGAAAACCGATTGCCTAAAGAATGAAATTCGTCGAAGTATTGTTCGGCCTTATGACAGTTCATGCAAAAGCGTGTCCAAATTTTTCCAGCAGTAGCTTACGGGATCTGAAAAGCCATACTTTAATGAGGGGTTCAGGACGTTTCATGATGCTCGAAATATCCTTTATTGTCTTTCTTTCAATATAAAAAAGTACCATTGCGGTCCGCTGGTTGAGTGATAAAGCATTGAGTATTTCGGAAATAAAAAGTTTATCGCTCATCCCCTCTTCGGGAGCACTACCGCCGTCGGGCATTTTTGTATCGTCAAATAATTCCCAGGTCTTTCTGCGCTTCTTTTGTCGATAAATATCCTTGCTTGCATTGATCGCTATGGTGCAGATCCAGTTTTTGATGTTTTTTTGTTTATTATAATTGTTTCTGTTTTTGTACAGTTTCAGAAATGTTTCCTGGACGGCGTCACCGGCGTCATCGCTGTTTCCCAGTATTCTGTAGGCCAGATTATACACATAGCCTTTATAGTGAAAAACAAGGGCCCGGAAATCGGGCAATTGATTTTCTGACGCCACAATTCTTTTCCTTTTATTTTACGGGAGAAATAATAAAAAGGTTACAATTTTTCCAGATGCCAGTCAATACCGGCAGATAATCTGTGAGATGAAAAACCGGTTTCCTCCGATCCCGAAGCATATACTCCCCAATCATAGGCAACATACAAATCAGTTCGTTGCGTGATTTTTCGGAAATAGGACAGGCCGAGATAGAAGAGCTGTGTGTGTGATGCACGATAGATTTCATTATTAAGATTTTTTCCGGAATTGCCCGGGAAAAGAGTGTCTGCCGCGGTATTCTCGATCTCATCGCCAAAAAATTTAAAAGAAAGATACATCAAACCCAGAAAAGTATTTTTTTCCTTTAAGGTTGCCGTTACCCCGGATGAAAAAAGAAACTCAACGTATGCATAGTCGTCATTGCTTGAGATACTCCATGATATACCCGATTTAATATGTGGCATAACATAATAATTGGATAGGAATTGTATCTTTGCCCACACACGGTTTTTGATATCCCATCGGGAGGTATCGATATCATTGAGGTAATCTATTGTACAGGTAATCGTGAGTGGGTGTTTAAAGGAGCGGGTATATTCAATCCTGGTTCCCGCCATGAAATAATTGATTAAAGGATCGGCATCCTGTCCACCGGGCTGGAAATAATAACCCCCTCCGATACCCGATGACAGGCGATGCTTTTCGTTCAGGGGAGTAATAAATGAAAATGCGGATTCGCAATCATACTCGTTATACCTTTCAAAGTATTTGCTTCCGGAAAACCCTGCGGTTATGTCGATTTGGCGGTTATTTTTCAGCTCGTGCTCATAGGACGGATTCAGTGAAAAAGAGATGAACGGGCTGTTGCTGAATGTGCCGTCGGTAACATCGAAAACATCGGTAGCATATCCGCCTCCACCGTCGAGGGAGCAATCGAAGGAGTCGGCCATCATGCTGTGGGTTACCATAAAGAGCGTAGCAAGAATTGCATATAGCCTTCTACCTCTTCGCGGAGCAATAAAAGCACTCTCTTTTCCGACACATTTTCGGCTCATTCGAACCACAATCGCCCCATCCGTGTTTCATCGCCTTCCCACTGGTCATACTTGATGCCGTAGAACCATTGGAGACCGTATTTTGCATCGGAGTCCTTACAAGAGACAAAAACGCTGAATGGTATCGATGTTCCTGCTGCAGGTGGGTGGGAAAGGTTGATCATGTTCCAGATTATTTTTGCTTCGTACACGGTAAGGTTACCCTTTCTTATAACGGAAGCATCCATGTCCGGGTATCTGCCTACAGGATATTTCGCTTCATTACCCGACTTGCAAAATCCCCAGGTTGGTTCCTTACTTTCCGAGAGCAGGGCCATCCCCACCACAGTCGCCCGGTCTCCGGGTTTCCCTTTCAACGCAATTTTAACCCCGTCACCGGTATGAATACCTTCCATATCCAGTCGTTTTGCGATATGCTCGGTATGCTCCACTTCGACCCGCACGTATAATCCGGTATCGTCATACCGCGCCCGCCATCCGGCATGGAGTCGTCCCATGTAAAAAACGAATGCTTCGGCCCCCTCCGGAAAAAGCCCCCCGGGAAAGGAATCCATATCAAACCTGGGGCACCTGTCCCAGGAACCGGAACGGCAAGCGGCGGCGAAACCGACCAGCGTATCGGTTTCAATCGTGCTGTTTCCCATCTTGACGGTTACAAAAGCTTTCCCGGCGTCGGGGCAGGATACCGGAACACGAAATTCCTCCGTGGTATGACTTTCCAGGGCAGAAGGGACAACCCGCTTTTCATCGTTGAGCACAACCATAATGTCTCCGTCAACAGGATTGTTGCCGTGATTGGTCAGGGTGATCAGAACGGCGTTGCCGTTGTGGCGGGAAAAATCGATTTTATCGAGCGTGCAGGCCGGGGAAATCGTCACCCGAACCACGGTCCAGTTCATATCGTTGGAAAGGACAACAGCATACCGGCCGGGTGTTTTTTCCATTGGTGCGGAGAGGGAAAGCATACCGGCCGGTATCGAGCAGGGGATATCACTTCGAACAACTCGCCATCCTTGCTCAAGGGGAATGGTTGTCGAGTCTCCAAGGGCGATTTCAACAGGTGGGATAAGCGATTCGAGCGGTTCTTTAAGCAGCACGAATTCTTCCAGAGGATGAATAACACTCTCTTTTCCTCGTCGCCACATAATTTCCCGGGCGCCCGAACCGGTTTCCCAGATCTGGAATCCGGAATAGGGAGCGGTCCAGAGTGAACGGAGAAGACGTGCATCAGGGCCCAGGAGAGGGGCAAAACAGAGGAACTCTTTTGTGTCAACCGGCTCGGAAGGGTAATACCCGCATTCCATTTTCATGTTTTGGGTGATTGAGAACCGTACAAGTGCGTCGCGAAGTGACGCCGGTTTCCGGTTGCCGAACAACAGTTCGGGAGGGAGAATAATACTCTTTGTATCCATGGAAAGGAACCGTGACCAGTATTCGACCGGTATCAGCCGATCGCCGCCCCCCTCGTAGCCCAGGGCTTTGCCGATATCGGTTTCCTCCCATTTCATGCCGACGTCACTGGTGTTTTCCACACGAAGGAACACCGGGGCGCCGCTGTTCCAGAAAAAATTCGATTCGCTGGAATTGTCTTCACACCGAGGCGCCTCGGGCATGAGGCTGACGGGGGCCTCCCTGCAATTTTCTATTATATTGTTGTAAATATGATTGTGGCTGGTGGCGGTATGTTTCCCGTGGTGCATACGATGAAAAAGGGCGCGTATGCGCACTCCCAGCTTGCAACCGTAAATATAGTTGGTAGTAAACAGCGCCCGGTTACCGTCGTGCGTATAGAACCCGGTACTGGTCGAGTCCTCTTTTGTTTCGACAATAACGTTGTTGTCAACCAGAAGAGGCCCTTGGCTGAGTTCGTGGAAGATCTGGTTGTCGGTATTGTCGATAAGAATGTTGCGGGTAATCCGGTTTTCTTCGCAGTTACAATCAAGCCAGACGCCGTGGGAATTGTTGTCTTTGACAAGATTACCCCGGAAAATACTTTTTTTGACGCCATGAAATTTTATTCCGGCTTCTTCACAGGTCCCGCGGTTGTTTTTCAGATCGTTGCCGATTACTTCGTTGTCTTCGATAATAAGATTGATTGTATCCCCGATCCCGACAATGCCCGAGATGCCGTGGTAGTTGACTTTATTGCGTCGGGCGAGAGTGCCTCCCCGACGGGTTTCCGGAGGGGGCGTTTCGGGATTTTCCGTGTCCCGGGTGATAATGGGAATCTCTTTTTTGGGTCGTGCGAACCCGCCAACACCGATTGAGAGTCCCTGGGCATTCCCGTATTCGATGGTATTGTTTTCGATAATCCAGTGGTGACCGCTTTCGGTACTCAGGACCGCGGTCTGGTTGATATCGTTCCAGTTGCCACCGGTCCATTTATGCGCGGCCCCGCCGATCATGGTAAGGCCGCTGATAGTAATATATCCCAGACCACGTACCGCCGGAGCGAAACACTGAGGGCGCGTGGAACGTTCGATCAGCCTTTCCGACGGTATCTGTTCTGATGGAAGGTGTATCCACAGGCGGGTGTTTTCATTGTCAATCCACATGGTCCCTTCACGGGCAGTGAGTTCTTCCTGTTTTTCGACATGCACACAAAGTTTTCCGTCGGCAAATATCTGCTCGCACCGGTTATTCGGAATCTGAGTGCCTGGTGAATCCGGGCTGTCCCAGGAGTGGGGCACATAGGTGGCCGACCAGAGACCATTTCCTTCGTTTCGCCACTCGGGCGTCCAGATATCCATTGCTTTGATTACCGGGGTCTCACCCTGTGCCGCACAATAGGTAATCATTGTATCCGGCGAATCGCCTCCACAGAAAGGTTGAACCAATTCTCTGTAGACCCCTTCATGAATAACCGCCCGGTCTCCTGAACGGAGGGTTTCGGCGGCTTTTTGAATTGTCTTGAAGGGCTTTTCCTGTGATCCGGGATTAGTATCGTCGGCGGAAGGGTTATTGCAGTCGACATGATAGATTGCCGATTTCCGGGGAGTAGCCTCTGCGATACACTGGTCAAGAGCCCAGGCGGCATACCCGCGGATATACATGTTTTCTTCTACATTGTCCCGAAGCTTTCTTAATGCATGCTGTTGTTGACGGGTTGCGTTTTTCTGTCGGCCAAGACGGGTAACGCAGGTCAGTTTTTCACCAAGTGACGTATCTGAAGAAAAGAGCATGAAAACAAACGTCCTTTTCGTTGAATTAAAAGGGCTTACAAATAATGGCCATGAAATAAAATATAACAGGGTAAGAAGGGGTTATTATTTTTATGAGACCGGCCGGAAAAGACAAAATCCCCCGGTACTTGAAATAGCAAGCTGCTCTGATGCTATTTTCATTCTATGGTTTTTTATTCATATTAACAGGGAGTGTGGAGGTCTGATGGATTTTACACAATTCAGTTGCAAGAAAAAAAAGGCACTGGTAACAGGCGGTAATACCGGTATCGGCCTGGGTATTGCAAAAGGCCTGGCCCGTGCGGGGGCAGTGGTTGCAATTGCCGGCAGGGATGAAGAAAAAAACAGGAAGGCACTGGCGGAACTCAAAGAGATCGAGGAGCGCTGTGTTGCTTTTCAGGTTGATCTTGAAGAGACCGAAAAGATTGCCGGTTTCTATAAAAAGGCGTCTGCTGAAATGATGGGGTTTGATATTCTGGTTAATAATGCCGGAATGCATTGCCGCGGGCGGGCCGATAAGATTCTGCTTGATGATTTCAATCAGATACTTGCCGTGAATCTGACTGCACCCTTTGTGCTCTCCCAGTGTTTTGCCCGTGAGAAAATAGAAAATGTCAAGCCCGGGACTATTATCATGATCTGTTCGCTTCAGAGCGAAGCGGCCCGTCCCACCACCGCTCCTTATGCTGCGACCAAAGGCGGGCTTAAACAACTGGTAAAAGCATGTGCGGTGGACTGGGCCGAATTTGATATCCGCGTAAACGGTATCGGGCCGGGATATATTCAGACCGAGATGACCCAGTCGCTCTATGAAGATCCTGAATTTGATGAATGGGTCGTAAAACGGACGCCGCTCAGACGATGGGGAGAACCTGATGATTTCGAAGGTGCTGCCGTGTTTTTAGCCTCGGATGCTTCGAGATTTGTAACCGGACAGGTTCTTTATGTCGACGGCGGATGGCTGGCTACATTTTAAGGTCGACTGAAGATCCTTGGAGCTGCACATAATTCTTGTCCTTTTTCAATCATTATGCATCACAATAAGTTTGTTTTATTCTTATCCGCCTTTCTGCTTGCTCTCTTTGCAGGCTTTTTTGTCTACTATCCTCTTACCAATACCGATATCTGGTGGCATCTGGCGTCGGCCCGGGAAATGCTCAGTCAAAAGTCGCTGTTTTTTGCCGACCCCTTTTCTTTTACTCCTCACGAAACACCATGGATAAATATACACTGGCTTTTTCAGTTCTTAGTCTACGGCATTTATTCGTTCCTGGGAATTCAGGGACTCGCACTCTTTCGGAGTATGGTCTTTGCGGGCGCATGTGTACTGCTTTTTTTTGCCTTTCCACAGAAGAAAAATCCGGTTTTGTATGCCTTTATTATTGCACTCATGTTTTTCTGGATGCGCTATCTGGTGCTGGTCCGGCCGATTCTCGTTACCCTTTTCTGCATGGCCCTTTTCATTTTCTGCCTCGAACATTTTTATGCCCTGAAAAAGTATCGGTATCTCTATGTACTTTTGCCCGTTCAGATTCTCTGGACCAATTGTCAGGGACTCTTTGTTCTCGGTCCGATCATTCTGGGCGCCTACTGGGTTGGCGGGACGGTAATTCCTGCTCTTTTCTTAAAGAATGATTTTGCTCACCGAAAAGAATTGCTGAAAACAGGCCTGATTGCTGCTGCTGTTACTCTTTCGACGGTGATAAATCCCTATGGTTTGAGCGGTATGTTCTATCCTCTGCGGCTGTTCAAGCGAATCGACCCCGCTTTGGGAAAACTCTATGCCGAAAATGTCAGTGAGAATACACCGCTTTCTCAGCTGTTTAATGAAGGTTCTTTGTATGCGGCTTTTGTGGTTGCCGTCTTTTTAATAACCCTTGTTGTTCTTGTACTGAATAGAAAAAAAATCAGAATTGCCCATCTGCTTCTCTTTGCAGCATTTTCCTATCTTGCCTATACCTCTAAACGAAATATTTTGCTTTTTGCGTTTATTACCGCGCCCGTTCTCGGGTATTCGGGCGGTTACCTGCTTGAAAGAGCGGGACAGGCCATAAGACGCTTCATGGCGGCTGTGGGCCTTTCTCTTGGCGGTGTGATAACCGTCGCACTTGTTTTCCTCCATGCCCTGGTGCTCCGGGTGGGACCTTCACAGCAATTTTTATCGCCCTTTCGATATCCCGATGATGCTGTTGCCTATTTGCATGAATACCCTGTAACGGGCCATATCTTTAATTCGGTCAGATACGGCGGATATCTTCTGTGGGAATTGTATCCTCCAAAGAAGGTGTTTATTGATGGTCGATTGATTATCCGAACGCCCGAATTTTATGCGGAATATCTTGCGATACTCGACAATCCCGACCTGTTTGCTCGTGTTGCCGATAAATTTTCAATCACCCATGTGCTGGTCCCTACGGCAATTTTTGACCGGTATATGAAATTGTTCGGCTATCTCTACGAGAACGGTGCGTGGCGGTTGGTTTTTGCCGACGGTTCGTCGGCATTATTTGTCAAAGATTCATATGCACAAACACCCCCCATCGATCTCGAGTCCCGTAAAGACATTCAAATGATAGAAAACAGAATTGAGCGGAAATGGAAAAACAAACCGTATCTTTTCAAGGAAGCGCGGGGACATTTGGTGAATTTGATAAAAACCATAAGAGGCGGAGAATTTTCAAAATCAAAATAACGGTAAAACCCTTCCGATTCATTGGCGAAAAACTTATATTTTTAAAAGAGAGAAGTTCGGCAAAGAAGAGGCGGCTTATCTTTTTTAGCTTTGAGTAGTTCACTTATTTAATTCCATAGGAGGAGTTATGCGTTTAAAATCAATGGTCGTGCTTGGTGTGCTGGCCGGAAGTTTGTCATTGCTTTATGCACAGGGGGCGCCGACCGGTGGTGCGGTAAATCCATCAAAAAAGCAGCAAAAGGCTCTGGAAGAGCTGAAAGGGAAGGTCGACGGTAAAATTGTCTGGGCCACTTCCCGGGTCAACAGCAATCATGATATCTGGATCATGGATGCAGACGGCGCCGATAAAAAGGCACTTACCACCTCACCGGGTAATGTCGACTGGTTTTCCCGTTTCTCACCTAATGGTTCACGGGTGCTTTTTGTAAGAAGTAAGGCCGGATGGGTTAAAGAGATGGATGCCAAATACTACGATAAATGGGACATCTGGATGATCAATACCGACGGTACCGATGAAAAAAAAGTTGTTGAGAGTGGATGCTGGAGTACCTGGCGACCGGATGGTGAGACAATTATTTTTGCCCGCGGAGCAAAGGTATATACCAAAAATCTTTCGAGCGGCGAAGAAAAAATGATTTTCGATGCAGAAGAAAAAATCAAAAAAGGCGCCATTGCACAGCAGCCCGAAATGTCGCCCGACGGCAAACTTCTTGCCATGACCGTTCGTGGATCGGAGCGTCAGACCGGTATCTATAATCTGGAAACAGGAGAATGGCATACCACCGGTGGTGGCTGTCAAATCAACTTCTGGCCTTCAAGCAACAAAGTGCTTCGTATGAATGAAGGACACGGCAAAGGTGGTACTGAAGTTCTTTGTATCGATATCAACGAGAATGGAAAACCGACTCAGCCGATTCGTGGTCTCAGAGTTCCCAAAGAAATCCAGTTCATGGATCTTCCGCTGAGAAGATCTCATGAGTATTTTCCTCGTATTGATCCGAGCGAAAACTGGCTGGTCTGGACTGCAACCCAGTATGGGCACGATCATGATATCTACGATTATGAAGTATTCATCTGGGATATAAATACCAATAAGAAAAAAGATTTTGTCCGTCTTACGTTCCATTCCGGCAATGACCGCTGGCCCGATATTCATACCGGTGAAATCGGCGCCGCACCCGCTTCAACAGAAGAAGAAACTGAATCTCAAGCAGTATCTGATGAAGAAATGTCGGAGGATTCGGAGAGCGAATCAATGGATGAAAATACCGACGATGGGGCTGATGAATCCGGTTCTGAAGAATAATTGTCGCGCAGCATAGCTGTTACGACTAAGCCTGTCTTTTTTAAGACAGGCTTTTTTTATTCGTGCACAAGCCCGGATATGGCGGTGCTATAAAAAATACTGAGGCATGACTTATTTTATTACTATTAAATATATGATTCCTCATTATCTTCAGTAGAACTATGGCACAGGTAACGCTCAACGGAAAAAAAGAAAATCTGAATTGCCCCCTTTTGGTAAGCGAATTTCTCTTATCAAAAAAAATCGATCCCGACAGAGTTGTTGTTGAGATTAATCGGGCAATCATACAAAAAGAAGAGTACCATACCCGGAAAATCTCGCCGGGGGATACTATTGAATTAATCAGTTTTGTAGGCGGCGGTTGAGTATGAATGACGATCTGATTATTGCAGGCAAACCGATTCGTTCCCGGCTGATTACCGGCTCGGGGAAATATCGTGACGACAGGATTATCAAGGAGGTTCTTGAAGCGGCTGAATGTGATATTATTACCATTGCCCTTCGACGGATCGATCTGGATCGTCCCGACGACAGTATTCTGAATCATATTCCAGAAGGCAAGATTCTTCTTCCCAACACATCGGGGGCCCGGAATGCCGATGAAGCGGTTCGTATTGCTCGTCTTGCCCGGGCTGCAGGATGCGGCGACTGGATTAAAATCGAAGTTATCAACGACCAGAAATATCTTCTTCCTGATAACCAGGAAACTCTGAAAGCTACAGAGGAGCTTGTGAAGGATGGTTTTGTGGTTCTTCCCTACATGAGTCCGGAATTGGCAACGGCCCGCCGTCTGGTTGACGCCGGTGCTGCTGCGGTTATGCCCTTTGGGGCACCGATCGGGACCAATAAAGGCCTCAGAACTCTCGACCTGATTGAAATTCTCGTAGAAGAAATTTCCATTCCTGTCATTGTCGACGCCGGTATCGGACGGCCGTCCCATGCTGCCCAGGCTATGGAGCTTGGTGTGGATGCTATCCTGCTCAATACGGCTATTGCCTCAAGCAAGGATCCTGTTGCTATGGCCCAAGCCTTCAAAATGGCGATCAGGGCCGGACGGTATGCCTATCTCGCAGGCCCGGGAGCACAATCACACAACGCCAGGCCTTCATCACCCATGACCGGCTTTCTCAGAGATGAATAGAAGTGAAGTATAGTGGAATTTTATCGGAAACTGCAGGAATTTAAAAGCTTTAATCTCCAAAGCTATCTGGATTCGATCGCTCCTCACCATATTGAAGCGATTCTGGCAAAGGATAACGTAACCGAACTCGATTTTCCGGCCCTGCTTTCCGATGCCGCGCTCGAGTATCTGGAGCCCATGGCGCAAAGGGCGGCAACGATCACCCGGAAACAATTCGGTAATGTAATTTTTCTTTTTACCCCTCTTTATATTTCGAATTATTGTGAAAACACCTGCAGGTATTGCTCCTTTGCATGCACTCATAATATCGAGCGGCGTCATTTGTCTCCAAGGGAAATCAGGGAGGAAGCGCAAAAGATCGGCGACACCGGTATGCGCCATATTCTTCTTTTAACCGGTGAATCGTCAAAAAAAGCGACTCTGGAATATATCACCGATGCTGTTGCTCTCTGCCGTGATTATTTCTCATCCATCGGGATCGAAATATATCCGCTTACCGAGGAAGGCTATGGGCGGTGCGTTGCCGAAGGGGTCGATTCGTTGACAATTTATCAGGAAGTCTATGATGAAACGATCTATCATGAGCTTCATCGGGGAGGACCCAAGGACAATTACCGGTTCCGTCTTGAAGCTCCCGACCGGGCATGCCGGCAAAATGTCCATTCACTCACGATCGGCGCGCTTCTGGGGCTCCATGATTTCCGAAAAGAAGCATTTGCTCTGGCGCTCCACCTGCGCCATATCCAGAACACCTGGCCAGCCACCGAGGTTTCGGTGTCGCTGCCGCGGATCCGTCCGCTGGTACAGGATTTTGCGCTTCCCGATCCGGTTTCCGATAAGCGGTTTGTCCAGTTGCTTACCGCGTTCCGGATTGCTTTCCCTTCGGTCGGCATTACGATTTCCACCAGGGAATCAAAGGAATTTCGGAACAATATTCTGCCGCTCGGCGTCACCCGGATGTCTGCCGGTGTTTCAACTGCCGTAGGCGGGCATTCACAGGCCCCCTCAACAACCCAGTTCGAAATAGCCGACAGCCGGTCGCTGGAAGAGATGAAACGGGATTTGCTCAGGGCCGGATTTCAACCGGTGACTTACGACTGGAATTCCAGACTGCTCATAAATAGTTGATATGTGATAGTGTGCCGGCATGTAAGAAGTATTTTTGGAGAAGGATTCTATGGCAGGTACAGATTTTGATACGGTGGTTTCGAAATTTTTCAGTCCCGGCCAGATAAAAAAAATCAAAGCGATGCATATCGGCATTGCCGGCGCCGGTGGACTCGGTTCCAACTGCGCCACGTTTCTGGTCCGGTGCGGATTTGAGAAGTTTACGCTCGTGGATTTCGATGAAATCGAACACTCCAATCTGAACCGTCAGGCATATTTCACCGGCCAGGTGGGGATGCCTAAAGTAACGGCGCTCAGGGAAAACATGCGGCGGATCAACGATCTGATTTCAGTCAAAACATTCCAGATATCCCTGAGTGATACGAATCTCGATTCGGTCTTTTCTTCCTGTGATATAATTATCGAAGCCTTCGATAAAAGCGAGTGTAAAGCGATGATCGCCCGTAAATTCAAGAACAGCGACAAACTGCTGGTGTGCGCAAGCGGTCTTGCCGGATACGGCAACAGTGACCGGATCGAAACAAAAAAAATGGGCGATACGTTCTATCTTATCGGTGATACCACCTCCGAAGTAGCCGGTGATATACATCCTTACGCCCCCTGCGTAGCTATCGCCGCCGCCAAACAGGCCGATGTAGTACTGGAATGGGTGCTTGGCCGAGAAGAAGGATAAGAGATAGTTGCTAAAAACGAAATCAACAGACCATGGCTCTGAAAGCCATGGCACCTTCAACCTTCATTCGCCCTTCGACTCCCCCTTCAGGCATTCACTCCAGCTCAAGCAGTCTGACCTTTCTTTTGTCAATCCCTTCCAGCTCTTTATTCACGGGCATAATACATTCTCGAAGCAGAACCACCCCGGTTCGGGGGGCATATTTCCGCTCACCGTCGGCAATAAGTACACGAGCGCCTGATTCTCTGGCTTTCCACAGAAAGGAGAGGGTCTTTTCGGCTGTGCCTCTTTCATAAAACAGATCGCCGGCTAAGAGCAGGTCGAAGTTCCCCGGGTATTTCCGGTCCACCAGGTTATCACTGTTGAGTGTAAGAGAAGCGTTATTGGCACGTGCATTGAGAGTGGCGATATGGAGTGCAACATGATCGATATCGTTTGCGACTATTTTTTTGGCATTTCCATGGAAAGCTGCGATTGCGGGAAGAGCCCCGCCGCATCCAAGGTCCAGGACCCGTTTTTCTTTGACGAGAGTTGTGCTGTTGTCGAGAATATATTGGGCAAGCACTGCAGCGCCGGGCCATACAACGGTCCAGTAGGGTATCTCGCGCTCACCGCCGGTCTCTTCTTCCCAAAAAAGCCATAACCCGAAAACATCCGGTGCAATATGGGCAACAAGCGATGAACATCCGTAAACCGGCGTCAAAGGAGCATGGCGCGCCAGAAGCTCCGGGGAAGGATTTATTTCCGAATTATTCATTCAGGTATCGATTCCTTCTTTGTAATCATGAAAAAGCAACTTATGAAGACTATCAGCAGTAATGCCGAGAAAAAATAGAGATCCCGGGCATGGTATGAGGTAATTATCGTGCTTTTGACTCTGCTCGTATGCATGCGAGAGGTATCTCCTGCAAGACGTTTCATTCGGTTCCGTACACTGTCGGGCCAGAGCACCGGATTTTCGGTCATGGACGCCGTTTCTTTGTCGATTGTCTTTAGCAGGCGCGAGCATCGGGATTCCGAATGTTCCAGCAAAAACCGTCCATACCAGGTCTCCAGCACCCGGTTTTCAAAAAAACTCCGGTCATACATCAAATAGTATGATCCATTACGTGCCATAAATTCATTGTAAAAATAAAATTCCCGTTGATGTAAATGTCGGAGCGCTTCGTTGGTATACACCCGCATCTCCCGTCCGGAGACAGGGACATACCCATTGATTTCGGCAAGCCGGTTTTCGGAAAAAGATGAATAGATGCGTCCGGGATCGCCCCGTTCGATTATGGCGCCGAAACCGTGGACCGTTACAAGGAAAAGGGTGGTGAAAACCGTGGTGAGTCCAAGAGTGACAATCATGAACCGTGCATGAGCCGGAGGAATGAACAGCCGGATTCGCTTATTCTTCACCAGTGAAAAATACACCGCACTTCCAAGTAATCCCGAAAAGAGGTTGGTAATACTGTCCCGGATTTCACCGACCCTGCCCGGAAGTGCCCACTGTATAGCTTCATCGCCAAGACCGGCCCAGTATACGGCAGCAACCGCCATGAATATCCCGACCCAGTTGTGCACGTGACGGGTTATTGCGTGCGCAAAAAGAATGCCCAGGAGTCCATATTGAATAAAATGGATTTTCTCGACGGCATAATGGAGGGTCGAAAGGTACCAGACATAAACAATTCCGATAATGATAAGTGCCGCAAATGTTATGAGCCTTCGACGGCCGCGGAACGCAATCAGGACATAAAAAAAGAGGCCAACACCCGCTGCTGCAAATACCCAGGCGATATTATCGAAGATATCGGGGCCGTACCGCTCGGCCAGAAATTTCCGTACCTCTGAAACAATCGAAAGGGTTGCGTAAATGACCCCGATGTAGACGGTAATCACTGTCCAGAGGATATAATCAACTTTTGTAACTCGTGATTGCATAATAATTCAGGGCCGTTGCTAATATAGTATAAAATTAATGTTGCTCATAAAAAAGCTACAAAACGAATATTCATTTATATTAGTTATTGTAATGGAAAATCGCCGATTATTTTTAAAAGACTTTTTAGCAGGCGCAGGAGCGTTTGCCTTGGAATCATGTTCTTTCCCCTCATTTTTTATGAAAAAGAGAGAAAAACCGCTGTTTTCATTCATTTTCTGCAATGATCTCCATATTTCCACTCCGGATCAGGCAGCATATTTCGGGGAATCGGTAAGCAACTGGAAGAAACTGTCGTTGGATTTTGATTTTGTGGTCCTGTGCGGAGATCTTGTCAATTATGGTTCACGGGAAGAGTTGCTTCTGGTAAAAGAGCAGCTTCGGCACATAGGGAAACCGTGGTACGTGGTGGCCGGAAATCACGATTGTGTTGAAGGAACAGATATCTCTTCATCACCCTTTCAACGTGTTTTTCCCGCCTGGCGGCCCAATTACCTGTTTCATAACAAGGGCATTATGATGATTGTGCTCGATTTAACCAACGAGACAAATGCTACGGTACGTGTTCCTGATGCGACTATTACATGGCTTTCGCGGGTCGCGCCCCGGATCAAACCCGATGATCGGCTTATCGTGTTTTCCCATTTCAGTCTTCATCCGGATGTTCCCCGGTTCCCGGTAAGTAATACATCGCCCATTTTTGATATTCTTGATACGAAACAGGTGATGGCCTTTTTTTCCGGTCATTATCACGCGCGATGGCACGGGTTCCGCAACGGCGCCGATTACTATTGTAACACCTGCCTCTCCCTGGCAACCGGTAATCACGATGGTTCCAGTGAAGAAGGCTGGTTGTGGGTAAAGGTGTATGAAAACCGGGTCGAAACCGAATTTGTGGAAAAGGGGAATACCCCCCGGGAGTGAGGGGGGGCAAGACTGTGTTTTCCGCGCCCATTCGTTCCCTGTTGTAATGTTCTGCTTTAAGGAACAATGATGTTCGGGTCCTGAAAATCTTTGCTCCCGAATTGGCTGATCCAACTATGGGGATAGCCCAAATCGAATTGAGTGGCTTCTGAGAGCCGGGTATGGTATTTCCGCGGCATATCCCAGGTTCCGGCGCGGCAGTTTTCTTTTATCTGCCCGGGTTTTCTTCCGCCTACGATCACCGAGGATACCCGTGTGTCATGGAGCAACCAGGCGAGGGCGATTTGTGCCGGCGTCTTGCCGGTCTTTTTTGCAACTTCAATTGTTTCATCGATGATATGAAATCCTCTATCATGCCAGTACCGGGGCATGTCGGCGGCTGCACGGCGCCATACCCGGGTACCCTTCTTTGGACGGGATTCCTTTTTGTATTTCCCCGTCAGCATGCCGCTTGCCAGGGGGCTCCAGCAGATAAATCCCATGCCCTGATCGTGTGAGGCCGGAAGGATTTCCCGCTCTACATCACGGATGATCAAGTTGTAAAGATGCTGCGCACAGCGGAACTGTTCGTATCCCCGACTGCGCGCGATACCGGTGGCCTTGACAATCTGCCAGGCGTAGAGATTGCTGCAGCCGATATATCTTACTTTGCCCGATGCGACAAGATGTTCGAGGGCAAGCATGGTTTCTTCAAGAGGAGTAAAAGGATCGGGGCCATGGATCTGGTACAGATCGATAAAATCGGTATTGAGCCGCCGTAAACTTGCCTCGCATGCTTCAATGAGATGTTTCCTCGAAAGCCCCTTTGCATTGGGTGTATCTGCAGTGCGGAAAAATCCCTTGGTCGCCAGAACAATATCATCCCGTTTCTTATCTTTGAGTGCTTCGCCCACAATCTCTTCCGAAACACCGCCAGCGTATAAATCTGCCGTGTCAATAAAATTACCGCCCCCATCCAGAAATGTATCGATAATCTCGAAGGCGGTTTTCTTATTGCATCCCCAGTCTTTCTGCCCGAATGTCATGGTTCCCAGGCAGATTCTCGAAACGATCAGTCCTGTTTTGCCGAGATAGATGTATTTCATAAGTAAAACCTTTCGCTTAAGTGAATGGTTCGGGTATTGGATCTAATATAAATAGCCGAAAACCCTTAACAAAAACCCTCAGACAGATCTTTGCCGCTTAAACTTTCCATTGTTGTACACCATTGTTGACATTGAAACCGCACTACACTATATTGTTTATAAATAAAGTAAACTTTAATTTCAGGGTATATCTTATGAAACTATCCACAAAGTCGAGATATGGGGTGCGGGCAATACTGGAAATTGCCAAAAATTACGAAAAAGTGCCCACAAAACGCAAAAACATTGTGGCAAAACAGAATATTTCCGATGCCTATCTGGAAAATATTCTTATTATGCTGAAGAATAACGGAATAATTGAGACGGTACGGGGCGCTCGGGGGGGGTATATTATCAACCGGCCACCATCGATGATAACGCTTATGGAAATAGTCGGAGCTCTTGAAGGTTCTCTGGCGCCGGTAGACTGTCTGGACAATCCCTCACTCTGCAGTGAGGTTCAACACTGTCCATCGAGGAAAGTCTGGAAAAAATTGTATGAAGCTCGAAGGGCGGTTTTAGAAGAAACAACACTGCAGGATTTGCTTGACGGGTCCGAATCGGCCGGTAAAAGTGGTTATTGTATTTAGGGGGAAGTGGAGTAATGGAGTAGTGGAGTAGTGGAGTAGTGGAAGAGTGGAAGAGTGAGAAAAAATGGGTTGTTATTTATTTTGCGGAAAGGAGTATTGTATGAAAATTGCAGAAAGCATTACCGATCTGGTGGGGGACACGCCGTTACTGAAAATACGTTCGGCGTCTGAAGAATCGCGCGCTACGATAGTCGGAAAGCTTGAGAGCGCCAATCCGCTTTCGAGTGTAAAGGACAGAATTGCGGTGGCGATGATCAATGCCGCTGAAAAATCGGGGCTTCTGAAAAAGAATGGAATGATTGTTGAGCCCACCAGCGGGAACACGGGGATCGGCCTGGCCTTTGTTGCCGCGTCACGGGGCTACCGCCTGGTTTTAACCATGCCCGAGACCATGAGTATCGAGCGGCGCCGACTCTTAAAAGCCCTCGGTGCGGAGCTGATTTTGACTCCCGGAGAGAAGGGGATGAATGGCGCAGTGGTCAAAGCCGAAGAAATTCAGAAAGAGAATCCCGGCAGTTTTATGCCCCAGCAGTTCAAAAATCCGTCAAATCCGGCCATTCATAGATTGACCACCGCCGAAGAAATCTGGCGTGATACCGACGGCAAGCTTGACATATTTGTTGCCGCGATCGGAACGGGTGGAACCATAACCGGATGCGGTGAACTTCTGAAAAAACGGAATCCGTCGATCAGGGTCGTTGCCGTGGAACCCGATGAGTCTGCCGTACTCTCGGGAGAGGCCTCCGGTCCTCATAAGATTCAGGGAATCGGTGCAGGGTTTATTCCCGACGTACTGAATGTTAAAATTTATGATGAAATCGTTCGAATTAATTCCGAGGACGCCGCGGCAATGACCAGGAAAATGGCAAAAGAGGACGGCATTCTTGCCGGTATTTCGGCCGGCGCCAATGTGCTGGCAGCGGTCAGGGTCGGAAGCCGGCCCGAAAATAAGGGGAAAATGATTGTAACAATTATCTGCGACACCGGCGAACGGTACCTGTCGACATGGATCTATGGTGATTCAAATAATCGGAATTCTCAAACATGTTCGTAGGGATGGGGATATCTTGTGACCGTTGTTGTTCCGCAAAATTATCATATTAAATCTGCACTGGAGCGCCGGAGGATCCTCTGCGCTACCGATAAGGAGGCGCTGAAAGAGGATATCCGGGCCCTGCGTATCGGTATTTTGAATATCATGCCCCAGGCAGAGAAATACGAGTTCAATCTGCTCTATCCCCTCGGACGGTCGGTAATGCAGATCGAGCCGGTATGGATCCGGCTCCATAACCATTCCTATTCCAGCAGCAACAGAAAACATCTCGATTCGCTGTATGTGCCCTTTGAAGAGGCAATCGGAGAAAATATCCTCGATGGCCTGATTCTTACCGGCGCTCCGGTTGAAGAGATCCCCTTCGAAGAGGTTTCATACTGGAAAGAGGTAAAGCGGATTTTAAAATATGCCCGCAATAATATCGCATCAACCCTGGGCATTTGCTGGGGAGGAATGGCGATCGCCAAATACATGGGAATCGATAATGTCGTCTACCCGAAAAAACTTTTCGGTGTCTATGAAACCAGAAATCTCAACCGGGACCATCCTGTTACCGGTGATATGGATGATTATTACTGGTGTCCTCAGAGCAGGCATTCGGGTATTGAAGACCCTGTTCTGGAACAGGAGGCCAAAGAGGGCAATGTCCGTTTACTGGCCCACGCGGAAAAAGGGGGCTATATTATATTTGAGAGTGCCGACCGTCGTTTTATCACCCACCTGGGACACCCGGAGTATAATTCCCGGCGGCTTATCGAAGAATATGAGCGGGACAGGAAAAAGGGCAGGGATGATGTCGATCCGCCGGAAAATATCTCACTCGATGAACCGAGAAACTGGTGGCGCGGGCATCGTGCCGAGTTTTTCTCCCAATGGATCAAATTTATTCACGAGCGTACATCATACTGAGCGAAAGAGGAATAGTGGAAATTAAAGAATGGATAAATAAGAAACTTCCCGACATTGTCACCATGCTGGAAAATGACATGGAAAGGACCTATACGGTGCATACCGATGATGGCCTTGATCTTGCCGGACGGAATGAAATTTATGATGTCCTCGACGACCTTCTGGCGGCCCTGTTTCCCGGCTGCTACAGTAAAGAGCGCATCACCAAAAAGGAGATCAATTTCTTTCTCGGTGATATTCTCCGTCATGTCAGTTTCAAGCTTGGCAAGCATGTCCGCGACGCCTTCAAGTACCGGTGCGCTAAAGACAATTGCGAAAATTGCGATTGCGAGGATCGCGCCGAAAAAGCCGTTGTCAGCCTGATCGAATCACTCCCCGGAATGCGGAAGATACTCATTGATGATATCCGTGCCGCTTACGACGGTGATCCTGCGGCAAAATCACTGGATGAGATCATCATGAGTTACCCTTGTGTCGAGGCGATCGCGATCCACCGTATCGCCCATGCCCTGTACAAGCTCGATGTTCCGCTCATTCCGCGGATCATGTCCGAACGGGCCCATTCCCGTACCGGTATCGATATTCATCCCGGCGCCGCAATCGGGCCCCGCTTTTTTATCGATCACGGCACCGGCGTCGTTATCGGCGAAACCACGACAATTGGAAGAAATGTCAAGCTGTACCAGGGGGTCACCCTCGGAGCGCTCTCCTTTCCCCTCGATGAAACAGGGAAACCGGTGAAGGGAATCAAGCGCCATCCGGATATTGAAGATGATGTAATCATCTACGCCAACGCGACAATTCTGGGCGGCAACACGGTTATCGGCAAAGGCGCGGAAATCGGTGGTAACAGTTGGATTACCCGGTCGGTCTCGCCCGGCGCCGTGATCCACGGCGCCCATGCAAACGGGGTGACAATGTAGGCGCCGGAGGCGGACAAAAAGTATCTTTTTG
Organism: Chitinivibrionales bacterium; assembly: GCA_014728215.1. Taxonomy (NCBI): domain Bacteria; kingdom Pseudomonadati; phylum Fibrobacterota; class Chitinivibrionia; order Chitinivibrionales; species Chitinivibrionales bacterium. The sequence goes on along the minus strand of WJLZ01000219.1, from coordinate 9,892 downwards.
TAATGTATTCGCGGGAGTATGAAGAATATAAACGGCTGTTTTCCGCCCATGCCTTTAACGACGCCCTCGCTTTTGCCGAGCGCATGTCGGCCGCATGCTCCGATACTTCCGAATTCTGGCTCACCTGCCGGGCCGCGGCCCTGAACCAACTGGGCAAATACGATCAGGCGCTCCGAATTATCACTACCGCACTGTCGATATCTCCCGAAAACATCTACGCGCTCCTTGCGATGGCCGACTCCTATGCGGGAAAAGGCGATGACGACAAGGCGGTGCGCCTCTACCGTGAACTTCGGGAAAAACCGCGACTTCAGCGACGCGCGCAGCGTGCCCTGCTCTGCTGTTTCTCCCGCTTGAAACAGTGGCATGAAATAATGACCGCGGTTGCCGAATGGGACCTTCCCACCGATCAGAAATGTATGTGGAAAGCCAGGGCGCTTGTCGGCCTGGGGCGTCACGATGATGCAATCGAGACATACACCAGGCAGCTCGAAGCCGTGCCTCATAATCCCCAGGCCCTTTGGGAACTGGTGGACCTGGAGGTGCGCCGGGACGGCCTTGAAGCGGTAAGGAAAAAATACGGACGGATGGCAAAGATACCCTCCTTGCCCCCTGTCTACAACGAAATTTATGCTTCCCTCTGCCGGAAGGCGGGAAATCCCGACGCAGCCCTGTCGGAGTATGAAAAACTCGCCACCACCGGCGCGGATCCCCGGATCATGCGGAAAAAAGCCTTCGCACTTGCAAAGAGCAGGCGGGAAAAGGAAGCGATCCCCATGTTTGAAGAGCTTTTGCGGCTCAATCCCAATGACATGTATATTCATAGTTCCTATTATGCGGCATGCAAACGTATCGGAGACCCGGGGCGCGCGGGGAACATGTACCGGGAACTCCTTTCCCTTTTTCCCGAGGAAAAGACGCTCTACGGCCGCTTGCGAAAAATCGACAATGATCTTTCCTCCCGGTCCGGCACAAAAAAATGAGGCCCTATGGCGAAAAAAATCGGCGAACTGATTGAAATAAAACCGGTACAAACGGTCATCCGCCTTGAGCAGGGACATACCGAGCCCGAATCGATCGTCTCTACCTTTGTTGTCACCGGTGAAGTTGCCGCCCACCTGACCGTGTTCAGCAATTCCCTTCAGAATACAACAGGACAGGGGTATTTTCTTCAGGGAGATTTCGGTTCCGGAAAATCCCATTTTCTCGCCATGCTCACCGCCTGGCTCGGTAGAAAAGAGGGGGGCGAAAAACTCGACTCACTCCATCCGGATATGAAGGCATTAAAAAGCGGTGGACGGAAATTTCTCGTGGCAGGAGCGTCTCTTGTTAACTTCCGCTCTACTTCATCACTCGAATCGATTTGTATCGACGCTGTCCGAGGCGCCTTTGCCGAAGAGGGCATTCCCCGGCCGCCGTCACCTTTTTCCGCCTTTATACGATTTCTGGATGACATACTTTCCCATTCGGGATTGCGAGATACATTTGTCACGGAGTGTAAAAGCGGCGCCGATCTCGGGGACTGGTTCGCCGACGATCCCTATACCGCCTACAGCCGGAGTGTGGGATTTCTCAATCGTCACAACATCCCGCTCCCCGCCGATCTTGTAGCGGAACGGCGGGAAACATTCAAAGGGATAATCGAACATGCTCAACAGGCCGGGTTCGACGGCTGCGTACTTATCATCGATGAGCTGTCGGAATTTTTCCGTTCCAAACCCGATACGTCGTCGCTGAACGAGGACGCCCGGACATTGCAGCTTTTGGGTGAACTGAGCCGTACCCGACCGCTCTGGATCGTTGCCGCGGTGCAGGAAAGTATCGAACAAACCGGCGATATCGCATCGGCAACTTTCCGAAAAATCAAGGACAGGTTTCCGGTCAAACTTCAGCTTTCGACCGTCCATATCCGCGATCTGATCTCCCGTCGCCTGATACGGAAAAAACCCGGGGCCGAAAAGCATATCTATGAGATCTATCGACGTTATCGGCAGCATTTCCCCGATTTTAAATGTGACTACGATTATTTCCAGAGTATCTACCCGGTCCATCCCACAACACTTTCGTTGCTTGAAGGCCTTGGGGAACTCTTTTCCCAGCACCGGGGTGTTGTCGATTTTGTCCATTCCCAGGTTGCCGGCGACAAAGGACGGAATATCGAGGGTATTCTCGACCGTGAATCCACCATGCTCCTGGCGCCCGACAGTATCTATACCCACTTTGCCCACCGGATCGCCGAGTTCTCCGCGTTCAATATCTATCCCCGCCATATTGTACCGCACCTGGATGATGTTGTCGAGAATGTAATTGACGAACCGGAGGATCGTGAGCTTGCAAAACGGCTGATCAGATCGTTGATACTTTACACGATCCACCCGGCGGCCGAAATGCCGACAGTCGGAACAATCACCGAACTCTGTTCCTGCATGCTGGCGTCACATGATCCCGAAACCGGCGTCCGGTTTGTTTCATCCGCGCTCCTGGACCCCATTGCGGAAAAGAGCAGGTTCCTGGCCAAAAAACACGGGGGATCGGGGAGTCCTCATGATGCGGTGTATGTCATTACCACCAAGGAAGATCATACCAAAACGCTTCGTGCCCGGCTGAAGCGTGTCATGAACGAGATTCGGGATGATGATTCCCGTCTGGCCCTCAACCCCCTGGCGGGGCTTCCTCAGTCGATGTCCTGGCCGGGACCGGAGATACTCCACGACAGCGCCCGGCGGATAGTGACCTGGCGGCAAAGCACCCGGAAAGCGATGGTGGCATTGTTGCAGAAAGGAAACGCGCCGAGGATACAGCGACAATTTACAACGGCCTTTGAATCGGGCGAGGCGGATTTCGGATTTGTCATTGCGATCGATAATTCTCCCTTTGAATGTCCCCACACTGTTGTGTGGCGAGTCAATTTTTCGGGACCCGGCCGCGAGGTGCTGAAAGAGTTTCTGGCCCTGCGCCTCCTGAGTGCTGAGTTGAAGGCGTCGAATCCCGCGGATGCTCCCCTTATACCCATGGTAAAGGACTCGGTACGCAAACTATTTCCGGCGGTTGCCGCGGCCCTGATCGATTGTATCTATGCCGGTCATTTTGAAGGCGGAAATATTATGGTCGATTCGGCGGCCCTGGGAATCAAACGGTTTGACCGTCTGCTTGAAGCTTCCGCGGCGGCGGCCTGTGAGGAGCGGTATCCCCGCTATAAAGAGATCGCTCCTAAGATGATGCCTCCGGGGATGCGCCACTACCAGCGGCTTATCGACGACTTTGTTGTTCCCGGAAGTATTTCTCACCGGGAGGCCAGTACCCGGAACCTTATCGGTACTATCGAAAGCCTGGCCGCGCCCCTGGGCCTTGCGGACCTGAAATCCGGCGCCTATCGCCTCTCACCCAATCCCCGGGACCATCCGTTCCTCTCCTCCCTTTTCGGTATGCTGAAAACCGCCGGGCCCACGCCGCTCAATGACGTTGTCCGGGAATTGATGACCGGTCCTTTCGGCGTACCAAAGGAGACCATCGAATTTCTCCTTGTTGCTCTTGCCCATTGCGGGGTCCTTACCCTGGCGTCGCGGGGAAGGACTGTCTCGCTGGAATATCTGAACCTGTCGGTACTCGATAAGGCCGATGCTGTTGCGCCGGGGGAAATTATCGGTGAACCCTACCGCCGGACGCTCCTTGAGGAATGTCCCTTTCTCGCCCCTTCCGGGGGATGGGGAACCTTTGGCCTGAAACAGCAGCGCGAGGCCTGGCAGGCAGTGATCAAATTCAAGGCCTCACTCGAGACTACCCTCGAACAGCTCTACCGCCATACCGCCCAGACCGGTGATTACGCGGCATTCAGAAAATTCGATCTCCATGCACTCACCGGAAAGCTCGATAAAATGAAGTCGGTGTATGATGAAATCAAGGTTTCCTATGCTGCTCGTGAAGGACTCGAGCGGTTTCTGAGCGCCTGGCGGCGGGCACAATTGTCGCCCGAAGACTTCGAAAAAGTCAAAAAGATGCACCGTTTTTTTTCCAGGCATGCGGAGAATTTCATTTTTATTAATCATTACCTCATGCACCGATCGGTTGAAACAGCGGTCGAAGCGGATGAACAGGTTGCGGAAGCCCGCAAAGGGGCGCTGGCCGTTGTGGAACAGCCCGAGCTTCTGGTTGTTCCGGATGAAGGTGTCCGGCTGGGCGAGGCCTTTTCGTTGTTCCGTGATATTTACACGCAGTATTATCAGGCCCGTCATGACGCCTATTACGGCTCCTGTACAAAGCCGGAGATATCCAGGTACGGAAAGCGGGCGCTTGGGGTAATCCGCCGGTTGAATGACATCAAGTCGCTCGATCGTCCCGCCGGTCTGGTGGACCTGCTTTCGGCCCTGGACCGTCCGGACCGGCCCCCATGCCGTCGCGTTATCAAGGAAGAACTCCTGCGGAACCCCTCTTGCAGTTGCGGTTATCAGATCGGCGACCGCCCGCCGGAAATGTTGACCAACAATCCTGAAAAGGAGATCGAGCGGTGTGTTGAAGAATACCGTTCCATTCTGAATGCGCCCGCGGTTAAAGAGGCGCTTGCGGCCCGGGCCTGGGCAATCAAAGATATGAACGCGCCCCTGGCCAAAAGGTTAAGTGAACTCCATAAGGCCCTTTCACAACAAACACCCGTTGCACTGCCGCTGCTGCTGGATATGCTCGATGAACAGACGGTTACGGAAATCGCCCGGGCCCTTGCAGGAAAAGTGGAACTGAAGAACAGAGATCTTGCGGGGCTGGTCCGTTCGCTTGCCGGCCGAAGGCTTACACCTTCAAAGATACGGGAAACAATCGAGCAATGGATCGGGACCACAGACGCCGATACGGTCATTGCCGTGGAAAATATGACCGCGCCGCAATCGGACCGTTCTCCGGCCGAATGGTGGCCTCTGATCCATCCGGAATTAGTAACCACGACGCCGGTTGAAATCGGCGCTGCCGCGGCCCGCATGCTCGAGCAGGAATGCGAACGGCGGTTCCCGTCACGTGAAATGAAATCTTTTTTTGATAATCTCGATGCTGCCGGGCTTGTCCGGTTTATTGTCTCGGAGCCCTGTCATACCCGGGCAATCCGTGGCGCCTGGACACGGTTGGCGTCGCTGGTGTTTTCCGGTGATTGCGATTGTTCTTCGGTGGAAATCGGCTCACGACATCTTCTTTCCCATGAGGCTGAAGCTGTTAAAATGAGACTCCAGCGGCTGAAACGGCTGTCGCTCTCTCTCGGTGAGGGTTTCCCCCGGCGACTTCTTTCCCGGTTGCATGTCTCATCGATAATTGCCGATTCCCGGGCGCCCTCCGAGCTTGTCGCCCACGGAGAGAAGCTGATCCGGGATATTGAAATCGGGGCCGCCGACTGGTGTGAGAGCCTTCCAGAAGTCCCGGTGATCAACCTTGACGACTGCCCGGTGGTGTTGCTGGTGGACGCTCTTTCTCCGGATGTCTGGCTGGAAACCGCGGCCGGGATAAACCGTCACATCGCTTCCGCGGAGACGGCATGGTACCGTCTTGCCTCCCCGCCCCAGACGATCCAATCGGTAAACTCCCTGTTCGGGTTCGACCACGACCGGGACCCGATCGAAGAATTCAACGCCCGTTCGGCGGAATATCATTTTCTTGACGGCGCCGAATCCCATACGCTTCTTGATATGATACCCCCGATGAAAAATGAATTTGCCGTGGTGATCAGGATCGGTATGCTCGACAGCGCAGTCCATAAAAAAACAATGGCGCTTCACGACATGCCCGACGCCCTGGGGAGTATGCTGGCCTCGAATCTGCCGCCAATGATCCAGATGTGTAAAAAAGAGGGACGGCGGCTCATTATCACGACCGATCACGGCGCAGGATACAAAAACCGCACTCTTTCCCATGGAAAAGGCGGGGTGTTCGAAGAAACCATTATCAGAGTCGAATGGAAACCCGACAAAGGGGACGCCGGGTAATTCCGGTGCGCAATGTAAAGAAAGTTGTCATGCAAAAAACATATCGATACCAGAACTATCTTCTCAAGGGACATCTCGCGCTCTACGGTCTCCTGGCCTTCGGCATGATCTTTCTCTGGGCCACACCATGGCTGGTCCATTGGGCGGGATATGGTGTTATCCCCCAGTTTTACCGGCTCCGTCTCTATCTCAGTGTTACGATCCTGCTCTTTGCCGGACTGACCCATATCATTTCCCGGGAATTGAGGGGGACCTCCTGGGTCCTTTCCGACGATACCCTGCTCTGGCGGCGCCTGTTTCGCACAACCGTGCTGCATTGTGAAAATGTAACAACGTTTCGCTATGTCGCCCTGCCTTTCGTGCGCGGATTTGCCGTTCTGAAGACCCCGAAAGTCGAAATCCGCCTCCCCTTTGTCATCGACCGCTTCTCCGAACTGATCGATTCACTCTACGAAAACCTGAAACGCCATAACAGAGAATCGGCCATTCCCCGGGAAGAGTATCGCCGTCTCAAACGGAATGCCCTTCTCAGTGAGTATACCACCGCCCGGATCTACCGGTGGGCGCCGTCACTGTTGCGCTACAGTACCTTCCTTTTTGTATTCGGTATGGTGGTGGCCTACCATTTCTGGTACTTTCCCATTCACTGGTCCCTGGGGTGGGGAATCGCCAGTGGTATCCTGCCCTTTTTGACTTTTCTTATCGCCGACGGCACTATTACCCGTATAACCGACGGGGCCCTGCAGACAAAAAACGAAGTGCCCCGCATCGACGAATCTAAAGTGATGATCGGTACCGCCTGGGATGTCTGCGTGGGATATCTGGTTTTCGGTTTCATTATTCGCAATGTTGTTGTGGGATTGGTGCGGTATTTTTATCTGCGGTAATGGGCGCGCAGGCGCCCTTGCCTTGTTCGACACTCAAAAAAAACAGTGTGGTACAGTCAAGGGCAACCGTGGCACACATTATTTTTACTCCGCACAATGTCACGCGTGAATGGATGGGCAGACGGGCTGTGATATCATACTGGTTACACAAAATCATTACTCCACCATTCCAGTACTCCATTACTCCGTTAAAAAGTGATAAAAGTCAATTTTGAGCAGGTGCTGAGTAACTGAATCGGCGCCATTCCGGATATGCCCGGGTTTTAAAACTGGATTGCTCACGGGGAAATTAATATTTTAGTAAAAGGCCAGGAAGCAAATATTTTCAAGTGAGCAGAAGAAAACCATGTCATTATCCGGCGATGATTACCGCTCGATTTACGATAAAACAATGCATCAGCTCAATAATACATTGAATGTGCTGATTGTCGATCAAAATATAGAAGAACTCGAACGCACCGCCGACCTGTTGTCGAAAACAGAAATATTCAAAGTTTATAAGGCCTATACATATCCGCGTGCACAAAAGGAAATTGCATTGTATACAACATTGCTGGCCACGGCATAATCGCATCGGTACAGGCTGCTACGGTAACTGTCAACAATGCGACTGTTTTCAACTGCGGAGATTGCGGTATCGATGTCCACAACGGCGCGACAATGAACGTACAGAATTGCATTGCCATGAACTGTACCGTTGATGATTTCAGGAACGTAAACTCCACCTGGGGCGCCATCTCAAACAATATGAGTTCCGATTATACGGCCCCGGGGCTGGATCCGGTTCATGACAAAGCCGCTGTGGACCAGTTTATTAATATCGGCCAGGGAGTCGAAGATTTACACTTGTTGCTTTCTTCGGATGCCCGCAATGCAGGCACAAATTTATCCGCCTGGTTCGATAACGACATTGACGGCCAGTCGCGCGGCTCGACATGGGATATTGGCGCGGATGAAGCAGGGGTTGAACCACCGGTTCCTTTCGGGGCCTACTATGAATGGACCTATAAACGAGATATCGCAATAAATACCTCACCATCCGGAGCAAATATCGCAACAAACCTCCAGAATTTTCCTCTTCTTGTCCGGTTGGATGCCGAAAATTTCGATTTTTCTCAGGCAAAGCCCGACGGTTCCGATATCCGTTTCTCAAAAATAGATCTCGAAACTCCCCTCGACTATGAAATCGAACGCTGGGATCCACAAAATCAGGTAGCTGAAATCTGGGTCAAAGTCGATGAAATTACGGCAAACAGCAGCGATCAGCATATTGTTATGTACTGGGATAATGCAGAAGCCGAAAGCTTTTCCAACGGCAAGGATGTATTCAACAGCACTAACGGGTTTGCCGGAGTGTGGCATCTAAATGAAAATGGAGACAGTTACCGTATCGATGAGACCAATAACCACAACCATGGGACCCCTCATAACGGAGCCGCAGCCTCGCATAACGGGATAATCGGCAAGGCCAATTCCTTTGACGGCCTCGATGATTATATCAGCCTTCCTGATATGGGAAAAAACAATGCCGCAACAATTTCTGTCTGGCATAACTACTCCGGGACCGGCAAGCAGCCTCTGGTTACCCATGAATCCTGGGCCGATGGCTATTGTCATTTCAAAGTGGAAAATAATCAGGTAATGGTTTCAAGTTACCCCTGGCCGAATAATCTGCATGGAAATTCCCTTACTGAAAATACCTGGAACTTCTCAGCATACTCAATGAACGGAAACGGGACCGGTAACTGGAACTATTATGAAAACGGCAGTGAACTCGATAACGGCGATTTCGGACAGGATTCCATAGTACTGCCCCTCTTTATCGGCCACGAATATACAAACAGATATTTCAACGGCACGATCGATGAAGTCCGTATCGAAACAGTGGCACGGTCTTCCGACTGGATAAAAATGTGCTACGAAAACCAGAGAGCAGCCGAACAGATTATACATTACGGTGAAATATCGTCAAACTCCTTAAAAGATAAAGACGGCGATTTTGTCTGCGACCTGCTTGAATCATACTTCGGAACTAATATTGAAAGTACCGATGACTTTCCAATTATAGCAGTTCCAGATTTGCCGATAATTCTCGATCAGTCACAGGACCAGGTCGTTACCTATGATTTCAGCAAATTCTATCCTGATTATTCAAGCCGGAACAGCATTGAAATAACTATTCCGGCAAATACGATCGCCACTAATGAGTTGGTGCCGATTATCCAGGTTACAGAGGAACCTGAAGGAGTATCCGGTCCTCCACAAATGACCGGCTATAGCATGCACGGAAGGTATTTTGAAATAAGCGGCAATTTAATGGACGGTAAAACGATTTCCATGGCATTTCCTTTCAACGACAGAAAAGGCTTTATCCCGGCGAAACGGCTGAAAGTGGACCACCATACCGGCAGTTGGGGAAATGAACTGGTCATAGATAAAGTCACGTCTGAAGCAATCTATGCCCAGGTTGGCTCATTCTCACCCTTTGCAATAATAGAGCCCGAAAAGCAATCGGCGGTTGCTTATGTCGACGGCGCCATATTGTATGAAGGTGAAACAGATGCGGTATCAATTGTGGACTATTCAATAACAATTTATAATCCTCTGCAAGGCCAGGCATTTCAGCCAAAGGCTGTTTTGAACTTCACCGACGGCACTTCTTTCGAGGTACCAATGAGATTAATCGATGAGCGGGAAGCAATAGCGGATGATCATGAAAAACTGATTGTCAGCGGCTCATGGTGGATAAGCGGCGGGAAGACCGTCCAAAATGTGACATTTCATTCTTACGAAAGATCGTATCAGTTTGAAATTAACAAAACCCTCGGCGTCGGTGAGCGGCTGGTAATGGAGGGGTTCTGGATCGATGATACCAGCCCTGAAAAATGGTATTTCATTAATAATATCGAACCCTATAACAAAGGCATGTCCCCGGCATACCACAATATCATAACCCCGGCCGGGCATGAGGGAAGAATCAATAAAGCGCTCAGCAGCTCGGCTGAACCGAGATACTATTATGTCACCGATCACCTGGGCTCGACA
>WJLZ01000218.1 GCA_014728215.1 Chitinivibrionales bacterium | reverse complement strand
TCAGATTCTCCCTGTCACCTGTTTTTCCTCAATAAAAACTAATAGGCACTTAATTCATTTCTATCATGCATTGATAATTTTATATACTGATCCTATTACAAATGCCGGCCCCGTCCTTGAAACAAGGGAAAGGGCCGGCACGCTATTTACAGCGGCAGGGAAATCAGCCAACACCAGGAGGGGCTTATGAAAACAGTCGACATTTCACTGCGCGAGTATTCAGTTCATGAGCTATTAAAACTGGCTCGCAGAGAGGTTGTGCAAATCAAAACAAAAAATGGGGAAACATTTATAATCAGCACCCCCGCCGACCTGGACACCGAAGTCCAGCTTCTGCGAAAAAACAACAGCTATTCCTATCTGATCCAAGGAATGAATGATGAACAGATAGAATCGCTTTTTGGCGAAGAGGAGAGTGCGGGGTTTTTGCAGTTGTAAGGCTATTGGATCCTTTCGAGGAAGTAGTCTTTTGTTTACCGATACAAAATAAATCATGGAATCAAATTCTTTTTTTAATTACGGCAATTTATTGCCCGTCGAATAATCCTTTTATAACAGAAGCCTAATAGTAGTCAAACATTGAAGCATTGATTCCGACCGCTTATAAAGCCGGACAAATAGTGGTAAAGATGAAATTACATAATCCTTATCGAACTCTAATAATATTTAATCATTTTATAGGTCATGTTTATGCATGACTCGCTTTTGTGAGCGGGTTATATAATAGGAGACGGTAAACGCACCGCCCGTTATCCTGCGCCTTAAAATTATACCGGTACAGATGGAGGTAATGTGACACACAACAGCCGTCGGGTGTTATCGGAATTGTTTAAAATCAGCGACATTATCGCCATATTTGCCTGTTTTTTTATTTCATTGATGAGTTCTCTTTATGAAGGAGACTTTATACATAGAGGAAGAATACTGGCGTCCGAGATCAAGCTTTATGATGTTTTGTGGATATTTTCACTTTTATTGTTATGGCGCTTTATCTTTGCTTTGTTCGGCCTTTACGACAGCAAGCGATTAACATCATTGCGGAGTGAAATATTTGATGTATTGAAAGCGACAGCGATCTGCATGGCGGCTTATTATTTTATCACCCTTCTCTTCAGAAGACCACCTTCCGGCCTGAAATTCATAGGCATTTTCTGGATCATCACATCGGCAGCAATGATAGCAATGCGTTTTATCCTTAGATCAATCCTGAAAAGCATCCGCCTTCAAAAAAGAAACCTTCGTCATCTGCTGATTATCGGTACAAATCAACGGGCGATTGGGTTTGCAGCAAAAATTGAAAAGAAACCCGAACTTGGTTATCATCTCCAAGGCTTTGTCGATAATGAATGGGATGGTACCGAGCGATGCCGGAAAGCCGGTTATGAGATTAAATGTAATCTGGAAGAGGTTTTTGAATATATCCGCCATCATGTTGTCGATGAAATATTTATTGCACTTCCGGTCAATTCATTTTACAAATGGATCAACCGTTTTCTGGTTGCCTGCGAAGAGCAGGGTATAGTCATTCACTACACCCCTTATTTCTTTGACCGTCAGAAATCGAGAATCGAAACCGATATCATCGACGATACCGAAATAATCCGCCACTATACAGGAAGCATGAAAGGCCTTCGGGTCTACCTGAAGCGGCTTTTTGATGTTAGTGCATCCCTGTTTTTTCTGGCACTTTCATTCCCTCTTTTACTGCTCATTGCTATTATTATTAAAGTAACATCCCAGGGCCCGGTCTTCTTTGTGCAGCGCCGGCTTGGGTTGAACAAACGGATTTTTAAAATGTATAAATTCCGGACCATGGTTCCCAATGCCGAGCAGATTCAGAAGGAATTGGAAACTAAAAATGAAGCAAAGGGACCTGTTTTTAAAATCAGGAACGACCCTCGAATAACGCCGATCGGAAGGTTTCTGAGAAAAACCAGTCTCGATGAACTTCCGCAGCTAATCAACGTATTTATGGGCGACATGAGTCTTGTCGGTCCCCGGCCATTGCCGGTTAGAGACTACAACGGTTTCGAAAACGACCGCTTTCGCCGCAGGATGAGTGTCCCACCCGGTATTACCTGTATCTGGCAAGCCAACGGAAGGCATAATATTCCTTTTGATCAATGGATGGAAATGGATCTGGATTATATCGATAACTGGTCCCTGGGTCTCGATATGCGGATTATCTGCAAAACCGTGCAGAGCGTCCTCCAGGGAACCGGCGCATCCTGAGTTAATTTCTTTATTATATCCCGCCAGAGTTAATGTGACTGTACTTTATGCACTTCATATCGACAATCTTCTTCCTGAGAATACTTTTTATCCTCTTCTCGACACACTCAGTACCAGGGTGCAGGCCGGAATTATGCGTTTCAAAAAAGAGACGGATCGTCATAGGAGCCTTCTTGGCAAACTCCTGCTGAAATGGACCTTGCGCAAGGTTTATGGGATCCAAGCCATGCCCGAGTTGACTTATAACCAGTACAAGCGCCCCTATTTGAAAGAATTCCCATCGATAGATTTCAATATCAGCCATTCCGGAGGCTGGGTGGTATGCGGTGTGACGGATAATGGTCAAATTGGTGTCGATGTGCAACAAATGCGTCCGATAAACCTTGAAATAGCCCGGCGTTTTTTTGCCCCTCGGGAAGCCAATTTCATTGAAAACAGCGTACCTGAATATCAGCTTGATTACTTTTATCGATTCTGGACGTTGAAAGAAGCCTATATCAAGGCCGAGGGGAAAGGAATGCATATGCCGCTGGATTCCTTTTATTTCGATCTCTATATGGGTTTGGCTCCGGAAATACGATTAAGTTCAAATGGAAAGATCGAAGGCTGGAAATTCATTCTGCATGAACCGGCAAAGGATTATAAGCTCGCTGTCTGCGTCTCAACAAATGCATTTAACTACAACTTGATCAAGATTAATATGGACAGGTTGACTGAAGCATATCTATAAAATCTGAAGGAAAGTGTGTCATGAAATTAGCACGATTCTAACATTCCTTCAACGTATGCTTAATACCGTTGATTTAATTTAAATTGTTTCACCAATTATGCACTTTGAAACTCATACCTGCTATCTATAGATATATCTAATGGTTAGCAGTGCTTTCATATATGATTTAATACTCTTTCAGTCGATTTGATGTTGTAGCGCAGGAATACACAATGAATAACAATGCAGATATTTTGCCTGAGTTTTCAATGCCCCTTGTTTTCATGTTCTCGGGACAGGGGTCTCACCACTTTCATATGGCACAAAATCTGTATCAGGAGCATGAGGGATTCAGAAAGCACCTTCAAAATCTGGACATCCTGGCATTAAAATATCTGAATTGTTCGATCATTGAAAAGATCTATGACTCCAATTTAAAAAAGGACATTCCCTTTACGGATATTCATTTTTCTCATCCTGCCCTCTTTTCAATTCAATGCGCATTAGCCAAGTCAATAATGGATTGCGGGATTACTCCGGACATGGTACTTGGATACAGCATAGGGGAATTTGTCGCTTCAGTAATTGCCGGCGTTTTGACGGTAGAAAGCGGTTTTTTCTTAGTATGCAAACAGGCTGAACTGATTGAAAGATATTGTCCACAGGGAGCAATGACAGCTATACTGGAAACCCCGGATTTGTATTATACCTTGCCGATATTTCAAGAAAAAGTGGACCTGGCGGGAATAAATTATAGCCGGCATTTTGTTGTATCGGGCGGAATCCGGCCAATAGAGCACATAGGCGCTTTTTGTCTGCAAAATCAAATCGATTTTCAAGATTTGCCTGTTACCTTTGCTTTTCATTCTGACATGATGGATCCTGCGTATGATGAGTTTATTCGGTTCTCATCAGCAATTAATTTTGCCGGTCCGAAAATTCGAATGATTTCAGGACTTGACGGTTTGGTAACAAGCTTGGTGAATGCGTATTATTTATGGAATGCAACCAGAAAAGCCGTTTTTTTTAATCACGTAATCCGACGTCTTGAACAGCAAGGCCCGAACCTCTATCTTGATCTGGGCCCCTCGGGAACATTGGCTACATTTATCAAATATAATCTGGATAAATGCTCTCAATCCAGATATTGTTCTTTAATTAATGAGTTTAGTTTGGGCATGGATATTTGCACTATCAATCAAAGGCAACTGAAAACAGCCAATTTTTGCTAAGAATGAAGTTCATGATAGTAAGGCGGAGACAATGAATGCGTGGGTGTTTGCAGGACAGGGTTCGCAGAAAAGGGGAATGGGATCCGACCTTTTCGATAAATATGAGGGGCTTGTCGAAAAAGCCGATTCGATCCTTGGATATTCTATCAAAGAACTGTGTCTTAAGAATCCCGATAATCGTCTTATCAGAACTGAATACACGCAACCGGCGCTGTTTTTCGTCAACACATTGCTGTATCTTGAAAAAATTGCAAAGGAGAAGAAGCCCGATTTCCTCGCCGGTCACAGCCTTGGTGAATATAATGCGCTCTTTGCTGCAGGAGTTTTTGATATCGAGACAAGCCTCCGTATAGTCAAAAAGAGAGGCGAACTGATGGCTGAAGCGCAAAATGGCGGAATGGCGGCTGTCATAGGAATAAAGAGCGATGCACTACACGCAATCCTGAAGCAGAATAACCTCGGTTCCATCGATATAGCTAATTATAACTCATGCTTCCAAACCGTCATATCAGGACCTGCAGAGGACATACACAATGCATCAGCCATATTCGAAAACGCCGGAGCTCGCTATATACCACTTGCAGTCAG
>WJLZ01000217.1 GCA_014728215.1 Chitinivibrionales bacterium | reverse complement strand
GCTGCGCCCGGTACACCGTCGATCACCAGTATCTCATCGCCTTCATCGAGCAGTATAACTATTTCCTGGCAGAGTGTAACAGCCGATTCGTTTGTCGTGCATTATGGGACATCGCTGAGCACAATCTCTACCCGATTTGAATGTGTCGTCGGTAATGACACCACAATTACCGGTTTAAGCAGTGGTACAACGTACTGGTGCAAAGTTACCGCATACAATATCAGCGGCAATGCGGCGGATAGTACGTCGATAATTACCCGACCGGCGATACCCGCAGGACTGACTGCAACGAAACAATCTGCCTGTGCAATTAACCTGGGCTGGAGTACGGTAACCGGCGCTGCGCAGTACTATATCTACCAGGCAGCAAGTTCCACAGGAGCCTATTCGCTTTTTGACAGTACAACCGGTGTTGCCTATACACACAGCGGTCTTTCAGCTTCACAATCCCGATATTACAAAGTGGAAGCGGTTAACGTGTCCGGATTATCGGGGCAGAGCAGCGAAGCCAATGCCACAACCGATGGGTTGCCGGTTGTAGCTATTACCTCACCGGCTGATAACAGCACCACAAACCAGAGCCCAGTTACTGTTGCATGGACTGTTAATGGAGTGGCGCAGACCGACCAGACATCCGAGATGCTTGCCAACGAGGATGCCAATACGATCACTCGCAGTTATACCGATGCCTGCGGAAATACGGTCAACGCATCTATAACGGTGAATCGCGATACACAGGCGCCTGTTATTGCAATAAGTGAACCCGGAAATAATCATGTTACCAGCAGTTCCTCGGTAGCAGTATCCTTTACATCCGACGGAGCAAGCATGGATACGCTGGTGCAGCTCAGTGAAGGGCGGAATGATTTGACTATCCGAGCTTTAGATAATGTCGGCAATGAAGGTACCGCTGCGTTAACTGTATATCACCGGCCAAACATCATATTTGTAAAACAGGGAATTTCTAACGGTGACGGTACTTCCTGGGCGAATGCCTTTGACAATCTGCAGCCGGCAATCGATGTCTCTGATGCGACAAAGCGCATATGGGTTGCCGCAGGGACCTATAAACCAGGTACCCTGCAGACGTCTGCCTACCTGTTTGACAAACCGGCTCAGGCATTAGGTGGATTCGCAGGAACGGAAACAGATAGTTCACAGCGCGATAGGGACGTCAATGTGACTGTCCTTGACGATCATTTGGAAGAGTTCACCTATTCAGATACACTTATACGGGTTCACAACTCAGCAAGAATCGATGGGTTTAATATTATAAACAAACTGAACACCGCTGTTTATATACACACCGACTTCGATTTAAAAATGTCAAAATGCAATTTTGAAGTTGATGGTGGGCATTATTACATCACTTCTCGTCCGAACAGCTCAATGATATTTGATGATTGTAATTTTGAGGGAGCGGGATATGTGCGAAGGGTAATAATGGATAGCGCAGGATATCTTGAACTTAACGCCTGTACATTCAAAAACATTAATACAGAGTATGGAATACGTATTTATAAACCCGGGGCAAAAGCCAGCATAAAGCGTTGTGTGTTTTACAGTGATACGGTTCAGGCTGGTTGGATCAGAGCAGTTCAAGCCGACTATGTTCACGTGTTTTCATCAGTTTTCATGGAAATTAATCCCAATGAAAGCTATTATTTTTATGCTGCAGCAATATATGGTACTGCCGCAGAATTTCTTATAGAGCGTAATACATTTTACAATAATGGTGAATATTGCATTGATGTAGGGCCCAGTTACCTGCATACTGATACTTTACTGCGAATAGAGAAATCAATATTCTGGCTGGATCGAACACCAACTAATGATGGCATGACTCAAATTATAAAGAGCACATTCGAGAATATGTATCTTTTCAATTGTGTTATCAAAAATGGAACCACAAATCTTAATCTACCAACATTAACCTTTGGCCGCATTAACACAACAAGCGATACAGAACCGCTTTTCAAACGTACCGCATCTGGAGGCGTCCCTGTTTTCAGCCGGACCCCAAATGATTATCTGGCACTTGATGGCAGCAATAATCTCGGCGGCGGGACCCCTGCTTACAATTATGATATTACAGGATATTCAGGGTCTACTGCTGGAATATATGATGCCGGCGCGTATGAATATCGGTAAGGTTATTAAGCAGCAAAAAATGCTTTATTAAGAAGTTTTGCTTAATTATCAGTTTATGATCATCTGACATATATAACATATATAATCTTCCCTCCCAAAAAAGATCAAATAATCGACATTCCAGTTTTGTGCTTCCATTATATTGCGTAAGGCAGGGATTGTCCTGAAATCCCTATAGTTTTTATATCTTTAAAACTTTTATGCAAAAAGGAGGTTATATGAGAGCTGCACAAGCTCAAAAAAGGCGGCATATGCTGAAGCTTTTGCTGTTTTTTTTGTGCGCCGGCATATTAAAAAATGCCACAGCAGTCGATTATACCCATGGACCGGCCGGCAGAAGTGTCGATGCTATTCTTGAGGCCTACACGATTCATAATGATTTCGGGTATAATCACAACACCAATACCGTTACATTGAGTAATGGCGATGTTTTGATGTATTGGGTGTGCAAGCCGGATAATTCCGGTGAAGCCGGGCAGTTTTGCAGAGCCAAGTATATCAAAAGCGAATAACGGTGGACAAATATTGAGCAGGTTCCAACCGATTTCTGGGGCGGAAGCGGAAGCTGGGCAAACATTTGCATGTATCAGCCAAAAAAACCCGGCGCTCCTTTGCTCATGTTCTATGCTGACGGGTTCAATAATGTCGGCAAGAGCTATGTGAAAACCAGTACCGATGAAGGCGAAACCTGGTCGGATCGGTATGAGTTTCCCTCGGATGTGTATGATGATATCCACAGTACCTGGCCTGCAGCCCCGCTGGAGATTTCTCCGGATGCAAATAATGCAGGGTATCCAACCCATACGCTGCTCAAATCCGCAGACAAGGAATTCAATGGCGGGATGTACATTATTCCCGGGAACAACTATACCGGCGTTGAGCCCGGTGGAGATCCCTGGGGAATCAATATGTTCAGGACCTGGGAATTTACGCAGACAGACTGTGATGATCCGCCGCATGAGCGTTATTGCGGGATGGTATATAGCTTTTTAGTTCCCAATCCTAATAACTGGGGTGAAATTGCCGCTATTGTGAGGAAATATGATCAGGGTGATCGTTTTTATATTGCCAGATCTCATGATGGAGGAAACACCTGGGATCCCGGGTTGAGCCGCATCGATGTTGAAAATGATAAAGCGCTTCAAAACGGCGGCTTTGGCCTGAGTGTCGATTTATATGGCGGTCCACTCCAGCAGTATGGGTGGCAGCTAGCTGCCGGTGCTCACGGTGGACGTGGCTATATCATTGTTGCAGGAACGCAGGATCTCAATGCCACTGAGTGGCAAATCCTGGTTGAGCTGGATATCGGTCCACCGCCGGGGTTGAACGCGGATCCGGCCGATCCGGAGGCTGCGTGACCGGCATTACAACAGGGGCCCGATAGACGGATCCACCTGACGTATGGCGGTCGCCATGCGGATTATGTCAGACACGTAGTTTTAGATCCCGACCTTCTTGTCGGCCATCTCTCAACATCAGCCGACAAAAAGATTACTACTGCACACGGGTATGCCGGCAATACCTGGCATGCAGTCGATAATCGCATTTATTTCTCCTGCAGTGCAAAAGAAAAATCGGACATTGCTGTTTCTCTTTTTGATATGAATGGAAGAGAAATCTGCAGCCGTACCCGCACTCAGCAGGATGGCAAAGGCATGGTAATGCTCGATGCCGGCGGACGGAACGGGATTTTTCTGTTGCGTGCGTCAATTGATGGCATCACAATGCCTGCAGAAAAAGTAGTGTTGAAATAAGTGTAAGGAGCTGGGAGAATTGGAGTACTGGAGTTATGGAGTAATGGGGAAAAGAACTTGAATTCTGCACCCATCATTTCATCACTCCAACTCTTCCTCATATTTTCCCTACTGTCGCCCGCTCCACAATCATCCCGTCAACTTCAACGGCCCTTTTCCGTTGCGGCAATGAACGCGTATTGACAACATAGCTCAGCATCAGGCGCATAAGGGTCTGTATGTTGAAATTGTAGCTTGTCAGATGGTGCTGCAGTGCTTCGGTGGTATCGTCAAAACCGATCAGCGAGATCCGTCCGGGGACCGCAATGTTCTTTCTGTTCAGAAAATCCAGTGCAGCCAGCGCGACGTCATCGTTGGCAGCAACCCAGGCTGTAATACCCGGGTCTTTGAGGGCCTGGGCAAAGAGCGCATGAAGCTGTTGCCGGTATTCGGCGTAGGGGATGGTGCGTACCGGAAGCTGGAAATTGAAAACAGGGTCCAACTCCCGGGCAAAGTAGGACGGCGCTTTCAGTTTCCATTTATTATATGCATCAACCAGCGAAGAAAGCGAGCTCTTATCGAGTGCTGCTTTTTGATAGAATGGATAAACGATGGATGGATTATTCAGGACAACAGGCACAACCGCATCCGCTATTCCTGCCGACTCGTAAACCTGCACAAGTCCCTGAAGCCGGTTTGGCGACCATACCGAATCATGAAAGGGCGAGAGGTAAGCGATACGTCGATGCCCGAGTTGAAGCAGGTAGCGCGCAACCTGAATGCCTGCCGAGGGCGCAACTGCAGCGGTGAAAAGGCGGACATTTGGCTTATCGAGCAATGAAGGGCGTCCAAGCGATCCGGTAACATCCAGAATCGCAATGGGTTTCCTGATATGACCCATTTTTTTCAGAACGCTGTCTAAACCGGTATGAGGGGCAATGATGGACAAAAGATACCCCATGATCTGTTCGTTATCGGGAATATCCTCCAGATCTTTTTGATAAGGAGCAAAAAAAGGAGGACCGTCATCGGCATGATACGCAAGCGGTTGAAAACCGATTCGGCAATTGTTGCACTCCTTTTCGAGCATCCGGTAGCCTTCTTCGTACAACGCGCTCCAGTGAAGGCGCCTCTGGGTATCGCCGGTTGTCAAATAGACGATATGACGGTCCCGCTGGGTTGATGTGAGTTGCGGTACAACGTATGTGCGCTTGAAAGGATGAATAATCTTTTCGGTGCAAAGCAGAGCAAGGCTTTTTTTAAGCGATGCATATGAGGCATCATAGCGGGCGGTTAGCTCTTTAATTGAAGGAAAAGGAATGCCGGGGGAATACACACCATTGAACACATCCTCTTTAATCTTTTCTGCAATGCGGTACCATAAGGGATGAATATCGGCCGGTGCAGGAGGTGGAGTCTCTTCATCATCCAGAAGCAACCGGCACTTTGATTCGCACCCCGAGAGAACAAGGCTCCTGCTGCCTCGCATGCTTGTGACTATGCCCCGGCTTTGCAGGTCGGCCATGGCTTTGGCCATGGTGGCATAGGAGATGCCCGCAAGTGATGAAATTTCTTTGATGCCGGGGAGTGGTTGCCCCGGAACAAACCGCTTATCCAGAATCGAACGCACTATAAATTGCACGCCGCGACGGATTCCAGGTGATGAAACGGTTTTATTCATTACTTTTTACGCTGACCTGCATAAGAATGTTTCTATATGTTGTTATGTGGATCGATTCTGATAGCCAGGGGCTTCATCCCTGGCTACTACGGCCAGGTTTTCCTTCCGGGACAGGCCGAATATGTTTAAATCTGCCAATTTCTTTTACAGTTGTCACGTAGAGATAACTCTATCTATAACCAGGGATGCAATCCCTGGGTTATGAAACCACGAAAGATCAACCCCTCGTCCCGTAAGGACGATTCCCCCAGGCTTTTCAGGGAACGGCGTACCATAAGGTTGCCGAAGTCGCAAATGAATAAATATATAAGTTATATAAATATATAAATTTGATGTAACAAAAACAAGCATCAATTCAATTTGTTTTTGGATTTATTAATACCCAGACAGCTTTTTGCATAATCTGCACATTCAAATGGCAAAGGGGAAAGCCATCATGAAATGGAGCGGGGAGTTCCGGCGTTTTCGCAGAGCAATTCCTTCCGTTTGCTTCAATCTAATCACCACCATTCAGTTCTGTGCCGATACAAAATACATATGCGATTATGCTATGAGGCAATATAGCTAAACAGCGACATTCAGCGATAAAGAAAGAAAAAGAAATTGCGAAGGAGAGAAGACTGTATGAGAACCGGACAGCCATAGCAGGGGCATTCGGCAAAAAGGGTGCGGGAGTTCAGCAAAAAGTTTTTTATGGCAAGTATCCGGTTCTCATGTTTATCTCCGGCATATCCGGGCTCATCCGATTGAGCCGGAATAAAACTTAAATATATAGCAAAGGGGTGAAAATGTATTTCCTTCAGGCGTGTATCTTTTCATTGTTTCTGGTCTATAGCACAGTCATTGCGGCAGACCGTCAGAATTGCATCCTCCTCAAAGAGCGCATGTTTGACCCTCAGGTGTTGCTCGATCAGGACCCGGACAATCACATGTGTCATGCATCCTCGATTGTTGAAGCAAAAAACGGGACGTTGATCTGTGTTTTTTACGCCGGGCAGGAAGAAGGCGAGGGGCACGAAATATGGATGTGCAAAAAACCAGTTGGGGGGACCTGGTCGACGCCAAAGCAGTTTACCAAAACCGGTGGCGATGTTTTTAATCCGGTGCTGTTTCAACCGAAAGTCAATCCTGATGCACCGTTGCTGCTCTATTTCCGTATTGGTGCATGGGACGGTAGTGGGGTAGTGCTCTACTCGGATGATAATGGTGAAACCTGGTATGAACCACCGAATGGTGAGAAATATCCCGACTATACGAATCAACCGAATGGATCGTGGGGTACCGATCTGCCTTTGCTGCCCTCGGGACATTGCATGGATGTCAACAGGTTCGGGGGCCCTGACAAAGCGCTCCCATTGGAGCTTCCGAGCGGCTCGCTCTTATTCGGTTCGGGGATGAAAGGCGGCAGCAGGTGGCGATTTAATATCGAGCAGACTCCAACAGATAATTATTATTCGGGAAATTGGATTTTAAATGAAGTATGTGTTGAAGGCACTCAGCCTACATTTATTGTGCTTTCGCCCGATTATCAGAACCTGAAAGTCCTCATGCGTCTGAGTTCGCCGTTTGTCTCCGATGATGGCGGCGCCACATGGACCCAGTCATCAGGTCAACCGGATAACGGAGGATCGGCAATGGCTGCGATAACACTTGACAACGGGTGGCATGCATGCGCCCATACGCCGGGACGTGATCTGATCAAGATTTCAGTGAGTGAAGATGGCTCGAGTTGGACACAAGCGGTAATCGTTGAAGATGAACCGCCTTCGCACAGCTACCCGTTTATGTTTATGGGGTCGGATGGATATTTGCATTTGTCATGGACCTGGGTTGATGTTCACGGCGGCGGCAGTCCCGGAGAAGCATCGATCGGTCATGCGATTATCGAGCCAAACCTTCTTGTGGGACTTCCCGCAACAAAAACAGGCAAAAACAGCCCGCTTTCTCCAGATGAGAAAAAATTAGCAATTAAGCAAAACAAGCTGAGCAAAGCGATCACAATAACATACGCCGTAGAGACTGATGGCTACGCCCGGCTCGGG
>WJLZ01000216.1 GCA_014728215.1 Chitinivibrionales bacterium | reverse complement strand
GGCCACATCCCATTCCAGTGAAGGTGATTGCCCGCCGGTGAAAAGCTCGGCATCCTTTACCAAATCGGAGATATCCACCTGCCAGTCCATTTCGATAAAATTTTCAAGAAAAGATGAGTGGAGCAATGCTTTTATCTGAGTCGCTTCTCTTCGGCGGTCGAGTTTATCAAATTGGAACGATGCAATATTTTGAAAGGTAAGGCCGGTAATATGGGTGCCCAGAAGCGGATGGCGTAAAAGGCGATAGCTTAAACCAAGGTCGACCCCGAGGCCATGGGTCGGTTCATCAAAGTTCGATTGATAAGAATAATTCAGATTACACCCTGTGCTCAAGCGCCCCCCGGTTGCTCGCTGATACTATCGACGATAAATCTGTGGACTGAATCGCTTTGCGTCGTAATCGTTGTGAGCATGGTGATATAAAGAGTACCCTCGGGTGCAGAGATGATAAAGGGACTGGTACTCGAAAGCGGGGGTACCGATTTCGAGAACGTAACGGCGAGTGTGTCGGGTGGAACAATATCATCGGCTTCGGCAAAGCCGGGCGTGTAAACCGCTCGTACAATTACCGGTGCTATGCTGTCTGTGATTGGTGTTTCGGTTGAGGGGATTACCCCGTTATTTGATGATTGTGTTCGGTGGACAGTCAGGATGTCCCGGTTGTCGACGCCGGTGAAGGGTTGGTTTGAAGCCGGCTGAGAAACGGCGATAGTGAATCCGTTTGCAGCGATCGAGACGTCGTTTATGTCTACAGGGTCGAATTTCCTGTGCGCTGGCAGGTAGAGATTTGGAACAAGTGATGTAAGCATGGTTTGGTCGATTATACTGTCGGTTACCACATCGATCGTATCGATAAGGCCGTCGGCATTCGTATCGATATACCGGGCGCTCCGGATACCATAAAGGAGATAGTATTCGAGTGTCTGCTGAAGGTTGGATGCATTTGTCTGAGCAATGGTGTTGTTGTCGGAAACAGAGGCGGCCGGGTTAATCCGGATGAGGTCTCCCTGCGATGGGTCGGTTTGTCCTACAAGAGGCGCATAGGCAAAAACGGCGGTCGTGCTCTCGGCCGACGCCGATGCAAGCCGAATCAGAAAATCCTGTGCATTTCGTGTCAGCGTAAAAGGTTGGGCATCGCTGATTGTGTCGATATCTTCGGAGAAAATAACAACCATTGTATCGGTTGAGCTGCTGACATAATCGTAAAAGGTTGCAGAAATAATCACGGGAGCCATGCTGTCCAGAATTGCGATATCGATTGCTGGCAGGCTTCCGCCCCGTGGAAGGTCGGGAATTGCATCAACATACAGGCGTTCATTATCCAGGAGGCCGGTGTAGGGTTGTTTTGTTCCGTCGGCAGGTTCGGTTAAAATGATGTCAAAACCCGTGCTGTGCGACAGGATAGTATCAATGGAAAAACCACGTACGGTCGTATCGGTCTGGATTTGAGCGTTGAGTAATGCGAGTTCATCGGGGAAAAGCATGTCGCCCAGCTCCACGCGGATTCTGTCCGGATAGCCGTTCGCCGTGGCTTCATTCCGGTCGAGGTAAAAGGCACGGTCGGCGGTGAGATCCCGGGTGGTGATTATGGGGGCGGTCATGCGCACTGTATCCAGAGGAACCCGATCGTTGCGGTAAATCACGATGATACTGTCGGTACTGTCATTTTGCAGCACATTATCAAATGCCGATGGTCCGATTTGTCTGGTAAAAGGCGCGCTGTAATACGCGCCTTTATCTGTGGGGGTAAGTACCAGACTGTCGCTGCTTGCGGCATTATAGATCAAAAGCGTAATATTTTCGGAAATTATTTCTTCCGGCGGATAGAACCTGGTTTCGAGTGATGTCCATTGTGGTTGAACCGTGGTGACCGCCGATGAATCATAGTACAGTGAAAGCGTCCCCTGCTCCCAGCATTCTTTGCTCAGCCCCTGTTCGCTGAGTGTTTTTGAGGGCGCAGATGAATTATGGATGGTAACGACATAATCTCCCGAATCCCGGTAGCTGAGGGGTGGATCCCATTCCCACACATAATGGATTGTAATCGGAGTATATTCCCCACTGAAAGGGGCCAGAGGCGCCGGAAATGTCACCAGGCTGTCGTCAAAATTTGTGTATATGCTTCCGTTTATAGTCATGCCGACCGGTGTACTTGTGTAGTGATCAAGCGACGCACCCACATCGCCGATATAATAGGGTTCTTAACCACATCGTAAATTGATACAGTGCCCCGGAGTCTCACATTTCTCACCTGTCCCGAGAGTTCTACCGCGATAATAACACCGTTGTCGGGGGCTGTGCCTGCTCCCTGAGCGCTGTAGAGATTTTTTATATAGTTGATAAAGGTTTGCACCTGAGGATCAGTTGTGATTGCATCGGGATTATAGGGATTGTTGAGTGCGTAGGGAGTGACGGAATAGGGTTCTTTCTTTTCGTTGAGTGGAACTCGCCGGTTGTCGGGATTTCGTTGTTCGTTGAAAATTGCATCCTTGACATGAGCGTCTTCGTAGATCCATGCCGGGTCCCCGGGTTTGATTTCGATATCGTCCGGTTTAGTGGAGACAACAGCGAAAATATACAGTGAACCGTCGTGGCCGATTTCTCTGAGATGAGCGGTATAGACCGTGTCGGAGTCGGGCCGTTTAAACCGCAACGGTTCATTGAATGTAATATGTTCGACCGGTTCTGAAAAATGTATGTGAAGTGTATCCATCGGCGTCGGTATCAAAGTAAAAAGCATCACTGAGAATAATTTCTCTGCTGATACCGAAGGGAACTGCGACGCGTAGTGTGTCAAGAGGCAGTTTCGGATTCCGATAAATAACGATTATACTGTCGACACCCTTATGTTGAACAATATAGTCGCCCGGATTTCCCGAATTTTCCACTTTACGGGTGAAGGTTTTGCTCCAGTAATCACCCTCATGTTTCAATGAAAATGTCTCATTATCGAAGGAACTGAGTACCTCGGTGGAAATCGATCGGGGCACATCCGTACCGGGATACAACCGGATCTCCAGCTCGGTCATATTTTCTTGTATTTCCTTGCCCACAAGTGACTGGTCCTGATACAGAAGATCGAGGGTTGCCTTGCCCCGGCAGTCGATAGAAATATCGTCGGGAAGAGGAGCATCCGCTTCTCTTTTTACAAAAAATTGAACGGTGACGGTAGTATCACTGCTTTCCCCGGTCAACTGATCGATAACACGGTAGTCAATGGCCATGTTGAATCCGGTTAAATCGGCGTTAAGGGGAAACCGTTCTGAAAAGGCAAAGATACTGTCCCGATAGATTGCTGAGATCGAATCGTTTACCATCAGACGTTTCGGGTTACTTTGGGAGACCTGAAGAACCAGAGAGTGTAATGGTTTTCATGACGCATTCCTTTCACACAATGAGGTTAGGGGCAGAGAGTGATAGTTTCTTTATGTTTTTCCTGTTGCAGATTCAGGTGAATATTCAAAAGACAATCGTTGTCTCCGCTCAGATGGACCTTGAAAATCATGTTTTCGTTTTTATCGACAAGCTCCCATTCGTCACATTCATAGGAAGAGTGTTCACCTGAATGGTAGGGAAGGGCTTGTACAAAATATGTTCCAAAGTGCGAGTAATAATCGTACACACACTTTTCTCCCGGTTCCCGTTCATAATTGCCGCCAAAGGGGTGAGTGTTTTCCGAAGGTTTCCATACCGGTTGTTCTTCAACCAGGGGTGCAGCGTTTGGGGTGGGTATCGATGACGAGGACTCGTCAACCAGTTTTTCGGGTTGTTCGACAATGGATGGATCGCTCTGGTCGATGACCGGGTTGGTACCTGTGCGGTCACATGAGTTCATAAACGCACCGGTAAAGGTTATTGACAGGCTAATTAGGATTGCTTTTTTTCCGACCCCCATCATGGCAATTTCCTTTGTGATTTGAAGTGAATGAGCCTCTATGGGCGAAAGCTGCATTTTTGCTGCAATCCGGATAGGATGTGCCCTCCAGCACGCATAATGCGCCTTTAATCATATACGACAAAAAACGATAAAAGGTTACAGGGAATAAAAAAAACGGCAGTCAGGAGGAGGAATCGGGGGTGACTGCCGTTGGTGGAAGAGGCTATTTTCTATTCATTTTATCCAGTTTTTTCTCGATTCTTTC
>WJLZ01000215.1 GCA_014728215.1 Chitinivibrionales bacterium | reverse complement strand
TTTCAACGGCGCCCCGTATTTCACGGGCAGCCTTAATCTCCAGCATCTTCTTCTCCCTTGGTGAAAATGATTACAATAGTATTCGGATGTCGAGGGGTTTCATGTAAGCGGCCGCTGCAAAAGATAAAGGACTTCACCCTTTTTTGTTGTCGGGATTATACAGTCGTGATAAAACTGCAGAACTGTTTTCGGCTCGACGGTATGCCGGATTTCATGGCGCATCCGCGCCTGAACGCTGATGACTTTTTCCTGTACCCGGGCGATTATCGCCTTTTCAACATCTTTTCGCGTGAGTGCTTCATATAAGCCCTCATAATCTTTTGCCTCGATTAAAGGCTTGAGTGTCGATGAATTGCTTCGATACTTACTTTCGGCAACATAGAAGGAGCCGTAATGTATTCTCCGGGAAACAGCCTGCACGGCAAACACATCATGCTCCACACTCGACCCATACTGCTCATCGTCACCATCACGACATATACCGGGTATCAAAGCCAGATAGTCATCCAAAATTTCATGCGTAAGGTTTACAACATTAAAGTCGTTAGTGCAGAGACCGGTTTCAGGAATCGTAACCTCCCGCTGGGGAGCAGGAAGCTCACTGTTGAAAGGCCGTTCCTCGGGAACACAGAACCTGCCGAATTCGGCATCCATCCGTTCCTGGTATAATAACCGGAGTTCAAAAAGGCTATGGGTTGTGTTGTTTTTAAACCCACTGCGTCCTTTTTCATAGATGATGCGATTTGTTTTCCACTGCGCCCGATCGATAAGCTTAAAAATGATTGTTTCTTCGAGGCTTTCAAGATGTGCTGCTATTGCATTCAGGTCGAGTTTTTTCATTGTTGCGTGGCTTTCTTGCACTGTTTTACCAGAACTGCCAGTTTTTTCAAAAGTTCCTTTTTATTCGACTGGTTGTTTTCGATGATTTTTACCAATGCGCTTCCCATAATCGCGCCATCGGCTCCTGCCCCAACGATTTGTTTAACATGTGCAGGTTTCGAGAGGCCGAAACCGACACAGAGTGGTTTGGATGTGCGTTTTTTAAGACGGGAGATCGTCTTTTTAACATTTTCTCCCAGGTTATTACCGGTTCCGGTCGGTCCCAGTCGGCTCACCACATATACAAAGGAATCGATCTGTTTACAGATCTGATCAATCCGTTGATCTGGGGTCAGTTCGGAAACGATATGCACAACGCCGAGGCCGTATTTTTTCATGTACCCGACAATTATTTCATGTTCTTCGGGCGGCATATCGGCTATAAGCAGGCTGTCAATGCCGGCATCGGCGGCCCGTCTGCAGAAAGTATCATAGCCTAAAGAATAGATTGAATTGGCGTAAATCAGGATTCCAACAGGAATGTCACTGTACTTTCTCAGGATTTTTATCAATGCAAAGAAAGAAGCGTGGGTAAGTCCGGCCTCGATTGCACGCATTCCCGCGCGCTGGTTCACCGGACCATCGGCAATAGGATCCGAAAAAGGATAACCGATTTCCAGAATATCCGCTCCCGAATCGATATAGGTCTTAAAAATCGACTCGCTGGTGACAAGATCAGGGTCCCCTGCTGAAGCAAAGGGTATAAATGCCTTCTCACCCTTTTCCTTTAAAAGATTGAATGTATACTCATAGCGGTTCATATTGTTAATCCCAGATAGTCGGCTACATGGAAAATATCTTTATCTCCGCGACCGGAAAGGTTAATGATCATTATTTGTTTCTTCGACAACTTGGGTGCCTGTTTGACAGCATAGGCTACTGCATGGGATGATTCCAGTGCAGGAATAATCCCTTCATATTCACTCAGTAATTTGAATGCATCGATGGCTTCACGGTCGGTTGCATGGGTATACCGGACTCTTCCGGAGGAATACAAGGCTGCATGTTCAGGACCGACCCCGCTGTAATCGAGGCCTGCGGAAATTGAATGAGTATTGCCGATTTGACCGTGGCGGTTCTGCAAAACATAGGAAAAGGAACCGTGGAGAATGCCTTTATGTGAATCGGATGTCGGCGTTAATCTCACAGCATGTTTTTTGCCTTTGATACCTTTTCCACCGGCTTCGACGCCGGTGCATCTGACTTTCTTATCTTTGAGAAACTCGGAGAATATACCGATAGCGTTGGATCCCCCTCCAACACAGGCGACAATTTCATGGGGAAGGCGTCCTTCTTGACGAAGTATCTGTTTTTTTGCTTCCCTGCCGATAACCGACTGGAAATGTTTTACTATTGAAGGAAACGGATGGGGGCCCAGAACAGAACCGAGAACATAATGGGTAGTCGTGACCGTCGCACTCCAGTCTCTCATTGTCTCATTGACCGCATCTTTCAATGTTTTTCCGCCGCTTTCAACGGGGACCACCGTGGTACCCAGAAGATTCATTCTGAAAACATTGGGCCGCTGACGGGCCATGTCGATCGTACCCATATAAATATTGCATTCCAGATTAAGCAGAGCAGCGGCCGTCGCTGTTGCAACTCCGTGCTGTCCGGCTCCTGTCTCGGCAATGATTCGCTTCTTGCCCATAAATTCTGCAAGGAGTGACTGACCAAGTGAATTGGTGACTTTATGGGCACCCGTATGATTCAAGTCTTCTCGTTTTAAATAAATCCGTGCCCCTCCGAGATGATTGCTGAGATTCTTTGCATAATAGAGCGGAGTGGGCCGTCCGTTATAATTTTTCAGAAGGTACGAAAAGCGTTCATGAACGGTTTTGTCTCTTTTAAACTCTGCAAAGGCTTTTTCCAGTTCCTCCAGGGCCGGCATAAGTACCTCGGGGGCAAACTGACCGCCGAATTCTCCAAAATAACCTTTTTTTGTAGGCATAGGCATTTCGCTATTTGATGATTTTCATTATTCTGTTTGTTCGCAGCGCCTTGAAAAACGGCTCTCCCGGTTTGAACGACCACAATACAAACCTGACCCGTCCTTTAACTGAAGAAAGCATTCGCGGCCCGATAAATCGGGAATCATACCCCCGTTGCCAGTCATCAGAGAGAAGGAATATATATGATTTCTTGAGCTTGTATTTAAAAAGCCTCTTACCGTTTTCCTCACAAAATACTGCAAGCTCAACATCGCTCTCTTTATTGGTATTGATAAGATACGCTTTCAGCCGGTCCCAGAAAAAATAATTGAAATGAAACGTTGGAGGGATTGAGTCGAGTTTTCCATCAAAGAGCGTGAAATCTTCAAGCTCAAATGCCTTCTCTTCTTTCCCGTCAATGAAAATCCTGGCTTTTACCGCATACTCGTTATCGGGGTTTTCCTGGCGTATCATCGATATGGTAAATATCAGATCCCGGAGTTGCAGTGAATCCAGGTGTATTTCATCGCCTTTTCTGGGAAGTTTGAGCGGCTGAAGATAATCGCGAGGAGAAAAATCTGGTGGGACAATATCCTCGGGCTCTATCGATGATAAATACTCCATATCCGGACGGCTGGCATTATGAAAAACACCCTGATCGATATATACGCTGTCGCCGGGAAGTGCAGCGAGACGATAGCTGAAAAATTTTTCGGGCATAGAAGGATCGCGCATGATAACAATACTGTTTATTTTCGGTTCGAAAAACAGCTTGAAGGGAAATGAATAGGCAAGCTTGGAGACCAGGACACGGTCTCCGGCGATAAGCGACGGAGCCATAAGGTTTGTCGTTACGGCGACCGTATCGAAAAAAACGAGTTTAACCACCACCGCCAGCGCAAGAATGAAAGCCAACCTTTTTGCCAGGCGGTAAATGTTTATCCTGAGATCTACAGGATCGGTATAGTTGTTCAGCGTATTCATCGAATTACTTACTCTCTCTGCAAGATGGCAAGAAAAGCTTCCTGCGGAATTTCCACATTTCCTACCTGTTTCATACGTTTCTTACCCTCTTTTTGTTTTTCCAGGAGTTTTCTTTTACGACTGATATCACCACCGTAACACTTTGAAGTCACATCTTTACGGTACGGCTTAACGGTTGTTCGAGCGATAATACGGGTTCCGATCGAAGCCTGGATTGCAACCTGATACATCTGGCGGGGAATAAACTCTTTTAGTTTTTTCGTGATCGCCTGGCCGTAGGAATAGCTTTTATCCCGGTGGACAATTGCCGAAAAAGCGTCGACTGCCTGGCCGTTGATACGAACATCGATCTTAACAAGGTCGTCATCCTGGTAACCGGAAAAGTCATAATCCATGGAGCCGTAACCGCGGGTATAGCTTTTTAATTTATCGAAAAAATCGATAATGACTTCGGAGAGTGGAAGACGATAGTGGAGACAGACCCGGGTTTCCTCGAAGTACTCCATATTTTCCATGGTTCCCCGTTTTTCTTCGCACAATTTCATGATTGCACCGACATAATCGGTTGGAGTGACAATCTGGACTTTGGTAATAGGTTCGCCGATAGTCTCGATTTCCTGAACCGAGGGAAGCTTTGCCGGACTGTCGATAAACTCTTCAACACCATCTTTCCTGACTACTCTGTAGCGAACGTTGGGAAGCGTGGTTATAATGTTGACATTATACTCCCGGTGTAACCGCTCCTGAATGACTTCCATATGAAGCAGTCCTGAAAAACCGGCACGGAATCCAAATCCGAGGGCGGCGGAATTTTCTGGATCGTAGCTGATCGAACCGTCGTTGAGCTGCAATTTCTCCAGCGCACTGCGAAGATCTTCGTAATCGTCTTTATCAACGGGGTAGAGACCGCTGAATACCATCGGCTTGATTTCACGATACCCCGGAACCGGTTCTTCGGCACCTTTTCGTTTGGTAGTGATCGTATCTCCGATTTTAACATCGGAAATTGTTTTAATATTTCCTACCACATAGCCGACTTCACCGGCGCATAAATCTTTCCGGGGTTTGCGGTTGAGAACGAAATAGCCCACCTCGGCAACTTCATACTCCCTGCCGTTTGAGAAAAACCGTACATCATCTCCTGCCTTGATTTCACCTTCAAAGACCCGTATATAGGCGATGGCGCCTCTGAAGGTGTCGTATTTGGAATCGAATACCAGCGCTTTAAGCGGTGCATCGAATTTACCCTGTGGTGGTGCAATATCGTTGATAACCCGGTTCATTAACTGGTCAACACCCTCACCGGTTTTAGCGCTGCACTTGATAATTTCACTCTGATCGACTCCCAGAAGGTCGGAGATTTGCTTACCGATTTCCTCGGGGTGCGCCGAAGGAAGGTCGATTTTATTTAATACCGGGATGATTGTCAGATCATGATCGAGGGCAAGATAGATATTGGTCAACGTTTGCGCTTCAATACCCTGCGTAGCATCGACAACAAGGAGCGCGCCTTCACAGGCCGCCAAGGATTTGGAAACTTCGTAGGAAAAATCGACATGGCCGGGCGTATCAATAAGATTCAGGCAATAGGTTTTGCCGTCAGTGGCCGGGTAACTCATCCTGATAGGGTGGGATTTTATCGTAATACCCCGCTCCCTCTCCAGATCCATGTCATCGAGAATCTGAGCCTGCATCTTGAATTTTTCCACCGTGCTGGTCATTTCAAGTAAACGGTCCGCCAGGGTGGACTTGCCATGATCGATATGAGCGATTATGCAGAAATTTCTAATTAATTCGTTTGGAGTCAAAGTATATCCTGTTTGGGTAAAGGCTCTCGCAAAATATGGGAAAAATACTACCTGCGAAGCACAATAATAAACCATCCGGTAATAGTATACCTCATATTTGATTATATTTGTAACAGAGTGCTTTGTTATTGTTCGATATTCCCGGCATCATATTTTGACAATATAAATAAAGTAATGATTTGGAATGCTTTTTTACCAAAATTAACCTGGTTTTTGCCTATGATCGAGCATTATTCCTTTGGAAAAATGACTATAGCAGGTACGAAATACAAATCGGATTTGATAATCTTGGCCGATGGCCGTGTTCATGAAAGGTGGCGTCGAGAAAAAGGACGTATCCCGGTTTGACTGGCATTATGACAGTATCGAAGAATGTTATCTTCTTGAAGGAAATGTGGTGGTGGAGACCGTCGAGGGCAAAAAAGTCGAATTCGGGGCCGGTGATTTTGTGACCTTTCCCAAAGGTTTGTCGTGCGTATGGGATATTAAAAAACCGGTGAGAAAGCATTATAATTTTCGTTAAAGTGGTCTTTGAATTCTGATTTGATTTTTGAGACCAGGGGCTGCAAGGAACTATTTTAAAGGATTAACAGCGATTTAGCCTTCGGTTGGCTGAGATGGTGCGAGTCCGACGAGACAGTCGTTTGGCGGGAAGGAGTTTCATTTTTTGCACAATATGAGTTTATTGCCACGCTGGATCATGCTTTTTGCCTTACCGGTAACTATTTGTATTTCATCAGTGCAGGGAGATGAGATTGTCCTCGATGGTTCATCATCGGAAAAGGAATACTACGAGAAACTTGGATTATCCCTGCCGGAGTGGCAGTATATAAAGCGCAACCGCATGCCGATGAAAAAAGTTTATAAATTAATGCGCGCAGGAATTTCGATTACCGAGTATTCAAAAGAACCCTGGAAAGAAATGCGTATATCGGAGCGGAAGTGGATTCGGAAGCGGCAGGCGGGTTTTACCGACGAAGAAATAATGTACGGTCCTTCGGGCGAATCCCTGGGCAGGTGGTGTGTTTTGCAGAGTTTTCTGTTCCCCGGCTATACGCAAATCAAGCAGCGGCAGTATCTGAAAGGATATACGATGCTCGGGGCTGCAGGAATATCCCTGCTTCTGGGCGGTTTCACCCTTGGAATGGAACTCCAAAGTAAAGAAACACCGGTTGATTATCCGGTATTCTTCTTTGTATGCCTTCCTCTCGATATGGCATGGAGCGGAATCGATATGTATGTACAGGTTGAAAAGAGCACAAACAAAGACGCCGCACGTTTTTCACAGCAGTATCCCGGCGGAGCAAACAGAGTATCACTGTTATGGAATATACCATTACGATTCAGAAAGAGTTAGGATGTTGAGAAAGTTTCTTAATGCAAAACTGCGTGACATAGCCATTACCGGAACCTATCTGGAGTACGAGGGAAGCATCGCGCTTGATGAAGACTACATAGAGCAATGCGGATTTATTGAAAACGAGGCGGTTGATGTGCTTAATATGTCGAATGGGGTTCGTTTTCAAACGTATGTAATAAAAGCCGAACGTGGCTCAAAGAAGGTGGAACTCAACGGCCCTGCGGCTCGTTTAGGTGCACCGGGCGATAAAGTTATGGTACTCAGCTATGCCCTCTTAACACCGGATGAAATACCGCGCCATACACCTACAGTTGTACGTGTTAAGCCGTCGTCTGTCGAAACTAATTAATTTTTTCTGTACCCAGGTGGTGCGGTGAAGCGTATCAACTAACTTTTGAGCTGGAATAGATTTCGACAATGCGTAATTTTCTGATTTTTGTTATTCTCTGTGCCGTCATTGCATTGGCGGTGATTATCGGGCGTGTACGAAATGACTCAACAACCGGACCAGCCCCGATTGTTCAGAAAAAGATCCCTCATATCGGAAGGATCGAAATACTGAATGGATGCGGTGTCAATGGTGCCGCATGGGAAACTGCGGAACTGCTCCGTAACCATGGCTTTGATGTTAAAAATGACGGGATCGGAAATGCGCCGACCTTTAATTATCCGGCCACTTTAGTGGTGTCCCGGATTGAAGACATGAGTATCGCTCGTCAGATAGGAAAGGTGCTGGATGTCGATCCTGACAAAGTCATTCTCATGAAAAATGACAATGATCGTTTTGATGTAACCGTGTATCTCGGTGCGGATATAGAAGGAAAAGAACTTTGAAATCAAAAGAAGAACAATTACAGGGCAAAGAGCTTGCGGACATGATTGTTCGTTGTGCAGAAGAAAAAAAAGCGACTGCTTCGGTTATCGACCTTCGGAAAAGAACCGCTCCGGCAGACTGGTTCGTTATATGTGAAGGTGAGAACGCGGTGCATAACCGGGCAATTTGTGATGCTATTCTCGACGGCCTCGATAGGGTGAATGTTCATCCATGGCATGTGGAGGGAAAAGCCGAAGGACGGTGGCTGCTTATCGATTGCATCGATGTCGTTGTTCATATCATGATACCGGAAGTGCGGGATTATTACTCCCTCGAGGAATTATGGTCCGGTACAAAAAAACCGGAGCCTAAAAAGGAGATATGGTAGACCGTCATGACAATACGAGAATATCTGGTCGAACAGTTAACCGGCGCCGCAAAAAGTGTTTTTAATCTGGAAACACTTGGCACTGATGATATCATTATCGAAAAACCCAAAAACAAGGCCTATGGCGATCTTTCGACGCCCCTGGCAATGGGACTGGCAAAATCCCTGCGTAAGCCACCTCCGGTAATTGCAAAAGAATTGATGCAGGCTTTTGCCTGGGACGAGACATTCGTTCAACCCGATCCCGAGCTGAAAAACACCATCGCCGGTGGTTTTATCAATTTCCGGTTGAGTGCAAAGTATCTTTGTGTGGTTCTGGAACAGGTGGTGAAAGAACCCCAGACCTATGGACGGGATCAGATAAAGAACCCGAAGAAGATCCTCCTTGAGTTTGTCAGTGCAAATCCCACCGGTCCGCTGGTTGTTGTCAATGCCCGTGCGGCAGCTATCGGTGATGTCGTTGGGCGAACTCATGAATGGATCGGCAATACTATCGAACGGGAGTACTATGTAAACGATTATGGGAACCAGGTCGATCTGCTTGGTAAGTCGGTTGCATCCCGGTATTATGAGAAAGAGGGCAAAGAATATCCCCTACCCGAGGAAGGATACCATGGCGACTATATCTATGAGCTTGCCGATGAGATCGCCGAAGAAAATCCCGGTATCGAATCCATGGATGAAGAATCGCGGGAAGCCCTTTTTCGAGCAGAGGCTCTGAAGAAAAATGTTACTGCGCAACAGAATGTGCTCAAAGATTATGGAGTAGAATACACCCGCTGGTTTTTTGAAAGTGAGCTTCACCGGCAAAACATTCCTCACGAAACTTTCGAGATGCTCAGAGAAAAAGGGCTGGTCTTTGAAGATGAAAACGCGGTGTGGTTCAAATCGACTACCTTTGGGGATGAAAAAGACAGAGTGATTATTCGGTCCGACGGTACACCCACTTATTTCCTTGCCGATCTGGCCTATCATCTCTATAAGGCATCACGGGGCTTTGATGAGTCCTATACTTTCTGGGGACCCGATCACCATGGGTATCTTCCCCGTCTTGAAGGAGCGGTGAAAGCACTGGACACCGGCAAAACGGTTTTTAAAAATTTCATTATCCAGCAGGTCAATCTTATTCGTGAAGGCCAACCTTTTCGTATGTCGAAACGAAAAGGCGATTATATCACCATTACCGATCTTGTTAATGAAGTTGGTGTTGATGCTGCCCGTTATTTCTTCGTTAACCGCCGGCTTTCGTCCCATTTTGATTTCGATATGGATCTGGCTCTCA
The DNA here is from genome assembly GCA_014728215.1 of Chitinivibrionales bacterium. NCBI lineage: Bacteria > Pseudomonadati > Fibrobacterota > Chitinivibrionia > Chitinivibrionales > Chitinivibrionales bacterium. The sequence goes on along the minus strand of WJLZ01000215.1, from coordinate 138,484 downwards.
AGAGGAGTGAAGAGAATCCGGTGTTTTACGTGCAGTATGCTCATGCCCGCACCTGCAGTCTCTGCTCCCATGCCGAAGAACGGGAATTTTCTCATGAAGACATTCTCTCCGCCGATTTATCACTTCTTGAAGAAGAAGAGGAACTGGAGGTAATACGGGTTATTTCCGAATTCCCACACCTGCTCTATTCACTGGCGACGGCGATCGAGCCTCACCGGCTTACCGCTTACTGCGAGAGTGTGGCAACGGCATTCCATCAATTCTATCAGAAACATCGTATTGTCACGGATAATCGTGAATTATCAAAGGCGAGGCTCTTTTTGACACTTGGTGTCCGCAACATGATGCGGCTGGGATTGTCGCTTTTAGGAGTCTCCGCGCCGGAGAGAATGTAGCAGGAAACGGTTATCTGTTTTTGAAGTGATCTGCCAGATTGCTGAGCTGTCCTTTGGAGGGGCTGACTTTCGGGGCCATATTTCCCAGTCCTTTCATCGAGAGAGAAATGCGCCGTTTTTTCACATCTACTTTAACAACCCGTACATTGACCCGGTCGTTAACCGAAACCACCTGTTCGGTCGATTCAACATATCCATCGGCCATCTGTGAGATATGGATAAGGCCATCACAGACAGCGTTGATATCGACAAAGGCACCGAAGGGGGCAACATTGGTGACAACACCCGAAACAATGGTGTCTTCTTTGATTTCGGTGAGTTTCTTTCTGCGCTTTTTCGCCATGGCAGGTTTGGCGATATATTTTTTGCCGGCACTCAACTGGTGCATCAGTTTCTTTTCGATATACAGTTTTTTGACATAATCTTCAATATCGTAGGTGCGAAGAATATTCGGATCGTTTATCAGAGCATCGGTGGTACAATTCAGCTCCTGACTTATATCCATAAGCCAGTCGAAATAATCGGGGTGGACCAGCGTACGATCGAGCAATTCCGGCGCCGTGGGGATAATGATATAGCCGGCGATATTCCTGAACGCATCACCTGTGAGTCCTTTGATATTTGCGATATCCAGCTTTTGAGCAATCGAGGTTTTTATTGACGGTTTCGTTAATTCATTCAATACTGATTCGGGAAGCGGGTAGAGTGTTGAAAGAAGCCCCGGTGACAGTGAGGAAATCTCCAGTCCATCCTTGAGTTTTTCTACGGTTGTTCTGTATCGGACAATTTCGGTAATCCGATCCTCGGAGAGAAGGTGTTGTTTGGGATGGAGCTGGAAATAGCGCCCGCTGATTTCGGAGATAAGGTCCAGGGGTTGCAAATACTCGAGTGCATTTGCAAGCGCACGACGCATCGTGTCGTCGAGGTCGGCAAATTCATTCATTACCCATTCGGATTTTGCAAGATCGGTTTGTTCCTTTTCGAGACGAATAAGTTGACAATTAGGCGCCGCATGTTCGATTGTTCCGGCAATACTGCTTTCGAGTTGCTTCGATGATTCGGTTTCCGGAAGGAGTATGGCGGCGATCCGATAGCGGGTAATAAATTGTTTGAGCCTGTTAACAAAGCCCGATTTATTGTCTTTATTGATCTTGATTCCTGCTGCACCCATGAGGCGGCCTTTGATATCGAGCGCTACCAGGCCTGCATGAAGATTTTCATCGATGCTGATTGCCAGTACAGGATTGTGTTTTGGTTCTTCATCTCTATTTTCGAGATCTCTGCTGATTTCCTGGGCAATTTTATTTTCGGCTTCGCTTTGCAGACGGCCCATGACATCTTTTTCGACCAGTGGTTGCAGCAGGCGAACCCAGCACTCATCAATCGCTTCACAGAGCATGTCGAAGCCGACAAAGTCGGGGTTAATGATAAAGTGTGCTTTGAGTAATTCGGTTATACGAAAGAGTTGGAGAACGAGTTTCAGACGAATTTCTTTGTTGTCCGCAGCAACCATGATCGCAAGGAGTTCTTCGGCGGTAAGTGAATGAGGATCGATAAATTTGCCGGCGTATGACGCAAACCGGGGATCCTTCTTTTTCTTGGGAATAATTTCGAACTGCCCCTGTTCATAGCCAAAGTCGCGAACCATCGCCCTTACCGTCTCGTCGGTCGAAAATCGTTCGACAAGAATATCTTTTGTAGAAGAAATAACATCATCGACAGTTTTCAACGATGGATGTTTTCCGACATAGGGTGCAGCAAGTTCTTCGAGGGGTGTTGTTTCTTCTTCCTGAAGTTCGAAAATATCAGCTAGCTCGCCGAGTCCTTTTCGCAATGCCTGCTGACCACGGCTCCGGGGGTTGGACCGGTAAGGAGCAAGGATATCATCCAGTTCGTAGGAGTAAGGTGTTAAATTGATCCGGTCTTCTAATGCGGGAGTTAGTTTGTTTGCTTTTTTCAAAGCATTGAGTACCCGCGTTCTTTTGGATGAGAGTGCAGCGATTTCATTCAGAAACCCGTATATCTCACGCAATTGCAGAAGATCGAGTTCTGCTGCAATGACAAAGTTATAGTCGGACAGATAGAACGGAGAATCATTTCTGGAAAAAGAAACACAGATCTCTTTTGACAGTTCATCTGAGATTCCCCATTTATCGGAAATGTGTTTTGCGAATTGAATCATGGTGGAAGTTGACTGATGTTTAGATTATCTGGCCATTAAAACTACAAGATGCCACAAGGTTTGGCAAGCTATGGCATTAAATAGCATCGAAATGGTCCTTGTTATATTCTATTTAACCGCATTATTAACGGGAGCTTTGCGAAAACGGGGCTGGATACTCGGAGCTGGAACCTGCTGTCGGATGTTTGCTGGTTAACGATTTTTGATTGCTGAGTGGGAGGAAAGAGAAAGGAAAAGGCAGAGAAAGAATCCTCTGCCTTTTAAAAAAATACGGTAACCCGCAACTATTTTTTCTTTTTCTTAGCTGCAGCCGGTTTCTTTTTCGCCGGAGCTTTTTTCTTGGCTGGAGCTTTTTTCTTAGCCGGCGCTTTCTTCTTTGCCGGGGCTTTCTTTTTAGCTGCGGCATTTTTCTTTTTAGCCGGCGCTTTCTTTTTAGCCGGCGCTTTCTTTTTTGCGGCCTTCTTTTTCTTTTTAACTGCCACCGCAAAACCTCCTTTTAAAGATTAGTGGTAAAGTTGGTTATAGAAACACGTGTGTCGTGTGGTGCGCATATTTGACATAAGGTATTGAACATAATTAATTGACTTTTGGCAGTTGTTTTATTCATGTGCTATTTAATTCTATAGTTATAATATTAAACTTTAACAAGAGGTATGTCAATATAATTTGCAAAATTTATATAAAAAAAATACAGGGTTATAAAAAGTTTTCATTACTGTTTCGCTTTTTATAGAACTTTTTAATGATATCGATCGCCTCATCAGGATCATCGGTCATTTGCACCAGGTTAAGATCATCCGGTTCGATATAGTCTTCGGTAAGCATCGAATCGGTCAACCAGTCAAAAAGACCCTTCCAGTATTTTTTCCCCATGAGAATCAGGGGAAGATAAGAAATCTTGTGTGTTTGAACCAGTGTCAGCGTTTCGAACATTTCGTCAAGAGTACCGAAACCGCCGGGGAGAACGATTACGGCAGAAGTGTATTTGAGAAACATTACTTTTCTCACAAAGAAATAGCGAAAATTGATCGTCGTTTTTATGTACGGATTCGGTGTCTGCTCGAAAGGTAACTGGATATTCAAACCGATTGAAGTGCCGCCTTCATCATCCGCCCCCCGGTTGGCGGCTTCCATAATACCCGGTCCTCCACCGGTAATAATGCCGTATCCGTTCTTTGCCGCATTTCTCGCTGTTTGACGGGTGAGAGCGTAATGCTCATGTTCCTCTTTGGTTCGAGCCGAGCCAAACATGGCAATATAGGGTCCCGAACGTGACAGTGTTTCGAATCCTTCGACAAATTCGGCCATGATCCTGAATATGCGCCACGGTTCATTAAGCAATGGTCCCATTTCTCCAATGTTATCCATAAAATCTTCCTTTTTTGTGATGGTTATTCTACAAATACATTTTTATTTTAACACTAAATGCGGGAAAAGTGTAATACTCATTTATCTTTAACTATTTTTTATACGTCTTTGTGGATATAAATATTCATACGCTCAAAACGAACTATCTAATATCCTGTCTGGAAAATAGTCATGCCGTTTTTAAAGAGTACTACTATCGAAAAATTCAAAAAACTTGGAATGAATATTCCTTCACGGTACCTGAAGGTCGATATACCTTCACAGACAATGCGATTAATTGATGGTGATACCATCATTCGGGAGTATTATGTGTCAACTTCCCGCTATGGTGTTGGAAACCGGGTCGGTTCGAACCAGACACCCAGGGGGATCCATCGTATAAAAGAAAAATACGGTCATGGAGCACCCAAAGGACGTATATTCAGAAGCAGAGAGGATACGGGGGAAGACTGGCGTGAAAGTCTCACCGACGACAACTGCATTCTGAGCCGCATCCTCTGGCTCGAGGGGCTCGAAGAAGGCGTGAATCGCGGTCCCGGAATTGATACCTATGACCGGTATATTTATATCCACGGTACAAATAACGAACAGCTGGTCGGCACACCGAATTCCCATGGATGTATTAATATGAAAAACGATGATGTTATCGATCTGTTCGAACTGGTCGGGGAGGGAACAATTGTCATTATCGATTAACAATAAGCACTGTTCATCACTGCATTTTGTTGGAATCCTGGGCTCAGGAATGAGCGCAATAGCACAGTATTGTGCATGGTACGGTATCCGAGTAAGCGGTTCCGATCGATCCTGTGGCAAAGGGGAAGTAGTCGACATCCAGAAAGGATTGGAATCGGCAGGATGTACAATTTACCCGCAGGACGGCTCCGGTGTTGCAGGAAGTGACGCTGTTATCGTATCCACCGCTATCGAAGATTCAAACAAGGATATCATTGCGGCAAAAAAACATGCCGTTCCCGTTTTTCATCGTTCCGATGCTCTTGCAGCAATTGTAGCCGAAAAGAAAACAATCGCCGTTGCGGGTACCAGCGGTAAATCAACGGTTGTTGCCATGATTTTTGAACTGCTTTCCCATTGCGGCAAATCGCCATCCCTGATAACCGGCGCCGGACTGAACAGTCTGGTGCGAAAAGGGTATATAGGAAATGCATGGTACGGTGAATCGGACATTCTGGTTATCGAAGCCGATGAAAGCGATGGAACACTGGTTAAATATTCACCTGATTGCGGAATCGTCCTGAACATATCCAAAGACCATAAAGCGGTTGGTGAAACGCTCGAACTGTTTGTGACATTTGCCAAACAATCAAAAAGCGTTGTGGTCAATGCCGATGATCCGATTCTTTCTTCCATTCCTGCCGACATTACCTTCGGGACCGAAAACAAATCGACATGCGGCGCCACATCCATTACATGCAACCCCCTGTCTTCCGGCATACAGTTTGATAATACGCACTACACCGTGCCGGTACCGGGGTATCATAATGCACTAAACGCGCTTGCGGCTCTTTGCATATGCAAACATTACGGTTGTGATTCGGGATTACTCAGTCTGGCACTTTCCCGTTATCAGGGAATAAAAAGGCGTTTCACTTTTTACAAAGTCGCACATGATATTATTGTGGTTGACGATTATGCGCATAATCCAAGTAAGATCTATGCGGCGATTAAAACCGCGCAAACGATCTCACCCAGGGTCTTTGCCCTGTTTCAGCCTCACGGGTTTCAACCAACCCGGTTTTTGAAAAACGAACTGATCACAACCTTTGCAGAAACACTTCGCGGTTCCGATACCCTTCTTCTTCTCCCCATCTATTATGCCGGGGGAACGGTGGCAAAAGATATTTCATCAGGGGATATCGCCCAAGCACTGAAGGAAAAAGAATTTGTGATATATGCTCCGGAAAGCAGGGGTGATGCTATCGGGTTTCTCGATGAACGGATTCAAAAAGGCGATTGTGTACTTTCCATGGGAGCACGGGATCCCTCTCTGGAACTGTTTGCCCGTGATATTACTGCTGCGCTAAAGAAATGAATAAATACGAAAAGCTTGTTTTAGTTCTTCAGCTTCATGTGTAACTCATCGATCAGTTGATTCTCGTTAATGACCGTCTCGCTGCCCGAACGCATGTTTTTCAGTTTCACTTTGCCCGTTGTTTCCTCTTCTTCACCAATAATAACCGCAAACTCCGCCCCGCAGGAATTGGCCCGTTTCATCTGCTTGCCTATATTGACTTTCCGGAGAGCGTATTCGCAGGAAACATTGTTTCTTCTGATTTGCTGAGCAATTCGAATTGGTTTTCCGGGATATTCATTGCCTGCATAAACAATAAATACCCGGGAGCGCTGCAAGGCAACCGATGTATTTTCTTTTAGCTTCAACAATTCGCCCAATACGACATCACCGGCGGCAAATCCCACAGCCGGGGTATCGGGCCCGCCGTAATTTTTTACCAGATTGTCGTACCGTCCGCCACCGGCAATGGCCCGCAGTGATCGTTTCCGGTCAAACAGTTCGAATACGATACCGGTGTAATATGCCAACCCCCTGACAATGCCGATATCGAACTGGACATAATCATTCATGCCGTAATTGTCGAGATATTCGAAAAGCCTGGCAAGCTCCTGAAGTGAGGGGAGATCCGGATTGATTCCCCTCAGGTCATCAAGGCTTTTTACATTGAAGGTAGTAATAACTTTTTCGCGCAGCGACTGGTTGGGGATAATATCGGCAATTCCTGCTTCGAATTCATCGGGGGCGACCTTGTGCCTTTTGTCAAGGATGGCGTAGAGGGCGGGAAGTGTTTTCTGCTCCAGTCCGTAGGACAAAAAAAGTTCTTCCAGAAGATCACGGCTCGAGATCATGATACTGAAATCGTCTGCAGCAAAACCCAGGTCCCGCATAATATCGGCTGATGCGGCAATCAATTCGGCATCGGCAGTGCACTCCTTGATACCAAGAATATCCATATTGAGCTGAAAAAATTCCCGCAGTCGTCCTTTCTGCATTTTTTCATAGCGAAACAGACGAGGAATGGAATACCATCTGACAGGACGTTTAAGTTCGGTACCCTTTGAGGCAACCATCCGGGCGAGGGAAGGAGTCATCTCCGGCCGAAGTGCCATGAGCCGTCCACCCTTGTCCTCAAAGGTATAGAGCTGTTTTTCGATTTCATCCCCGCTCTTCTGCGTATACAGACTCAACTGTTCAAAAAGCGGAGCATCAAAGCACTCGAAACCATACCGCTCGCAGGTGTTTTTCCAGGAGTTGAAAATCCGTTCCCGAAAAGCCATCTCTTCCGGATAAAAATCCCGTGTTCCTTTGGGGGCTGAAGGTACTTGCATACAATTTCCTTTATTATTCAGCGAAGAGCCGGTGAAAAGTTTTAAAATAAATCAGGGAATGAAAGACGGAGGTTGGAAACTAAAGGGTGAAGGTTAAAAGTTAAAGAACGAGGATCGTTTATCTCTCTTCTTCCGCTTCATTTCCCGCGACAGTTTGTGAATCATATTCCGTTCCCATTTTCGCCAATGATCATAATGCTCATACTCTCTTTCGGCTCTCTTGAACTCGGTACCATGAATGACTCGCCGTCCATTTTTCCTGTAGGGAGGAATAGCGATATGAAGCATCTCATGGTGTATGACCGCCTTAATTGCGAATTCAGGTACTGCCGGATGATCGTAGGCGCCGCCTATGGATATGAGATTGTAACAGATTCCCTTTTTGTCCTGAACGGTCGTTTGATAGGAGAGTGTGGAACCGTATTTTCCCCACCGGATGAGGGAATCGATTTTCCCATCAAAACAGGAAGCGTTGATACTGTCGAAAATCTCCCGTAAATCATGCCGTTGTCCCCGGGTACGGGATATCGCTTTTTGGGGATCGATGGTGCGGGAGAGCACTGTCGAGACTCCACATGACTGAATATAGTGCCGGATGGAATTTTCGAGTGCTTTTTTTCTTTTTTTGACCGCGATTTTTTTTTCTTTTTTTCGGGGGCGGGGGAGAAGCGCCCATTCAATAAGGGCATGCTTGATTTCCTCAGGGGCATCTTCAAGATAGCCGGGAACAACCAGGTTTTTGCGGCCTGAAAGCGGTTTGACAAGGACATACCACCCCTTTTTCAGCCGTTTGCTGACAGTAACCGAAAGGGAAGCTTCCTTTTGCCGGTCAAGAATTTCCTGGAATGTGGGGGGCGTAAATAAATCGAGAGTAAGCTGCTTGATTTCCATTCAAAAAAGCATTGTTGCAATAAGGTATCAAAAAACAAAGGTCAGGGTGAATCCGGTCATGCCAAGAAGGCCGACAGTGCCTGAAAGCACCGAGCCTATTATGCGCCTGTTACGCTCTTCCCCTTTTTTATCGAATGCATCTGAATCTTTAGTTTTCTGAGGATCCAGATCTTCCATTTCAAACCATTCCTTATTGCTTTTGTATGCAAGAACACCATATACTGCACTTGCGCCAAGTCCGGCAATGCCGACTCCCAGAGTAGCAAAGCGGAAAATTTTCTTCTGTTTGGATTCTCTTCCGCTGCGGCCTCGCTCTTTTCCTTTTGGAGGAGTATCTTTCGTACCACGCCCCCACCCGGTGATATCGTCATCATCGAATTTATCGACGCCGTATGAGAAAGGAATACCATCCTGAACATACTGGATTTTGTCGTTGATGGTAAAATGAAACTGGCCGTTCTGACGCAGTTTACCGTTTTGAATCATGATACTGGGTGTTTGGCCTTTGATTCCGTATACCGAATAGCGAAGCTTGAAGTGCTTCATAAATGCACCTTCCGATTCTCTTCCCACTAAAATCCCGTTCCAGTCGAAGGGGTTCGCCAATTGAGGGCTGTCGGGGTTAAAATCATTATCGTTTATTGACGTAAACACGACCGGATTATCCGGTTCACCTTCAACAACCAGTTTTCCTTTGACTTGAATACCGGTAAAGGGATTGAATAAAAACACACAACCAGCCTCTATGAACACTTCTTTGCCCACAGGGATAATAAGATCCTTTTCAATAATATAAGGGTTTCCTGCAGCAGTAATTGTCTTTGCCGTAATTTCACCCTGGAGTGAGGACTGGGCCTGCAAAATCGCTGGAAACAGCAGTATTGAAACGACAAATAAAAAGTTTTTCATGATCGAGTTACACTCCCTTACGATGTCTACACCTTAAAATATATCAGAAATAGGCAGTAAATATAAATAGCATAATTTTTAAAACTCAAATTTTACAAATGCTTTTTGGTTTTGGAGCACCAGCTTACTTTATTGACGCCAACTGTTCAACCGCCTTTTTGTACCGGATGTGGCTGGTATTATTTCGATAACAGTTTTTTACCACCAGCCAAGCCTGAAGTGCATGGCCTCGGTTATCGCTGGATGGACGAGCAGAATAAAGTCTGGATCGAATAAGCGCCGTATAATAGAGCGCATCATTGCGAACACCATTACGGTTTCGTGTTGCACAGGGCTTGAGAAGAGCATCATCAAAATGATTCAATGCCTGAGCATTGTTATTAATCATATAATATGTTTTGCCGGCAAGAAACTCATACTGCCCGTCATTAATTTTCCGGCTGTTGACTATATAGAGCGCATCTTTTGTTTTTCCCGCCTGAACATATGCTTCGAGGAGGAAAATACTCTTTTCTTTGGAATCTCCCGGCATATTTTCCAGGGCAAGAATGGCATCGGAAGAGTTGTTTTTACCAAGTGCTCTTTTGGCAATAGTAAACAGATCGTCGGAATCATACTTTTTCTTAAGTTCTTCGCGAGGAGACAGTTTCTTTTGAACGGGCCGCCGTCTGCGTCGGGGGATGGGCTTTACGGACTGAGATTTTGGCGGTGGCGATTTTGTTACATTTTTCTCCTTTTCAGAAGGTCCTTTTTCGGAAAGTTTGTTCTGCGGTGCCAGCGGTTTTAATTCCTGATCAAAGGGGGCCTCCGGTGTCTTTGCCGCAGCCTGTTGCGCTGAAAGAGCTTTGGTGTTCTGGTTCACTTCCGATTCAGGCATTTTTTTTGCTAATTTCGGACCCGTTTGGATAAACACAATTACTAACGCTGTAAGGACCGTCGCCAATCCAACAGGAATCAAAATTTTGGGTTTAACAAAACGAAAAAAGTTGACTTTGGCTGATGTCTTGAGGCTATCGGGGTCCTTAAGGTAGTGAATAATGATTTCTTCGGGAGTTTCGGAGGTCAGCGTTTTGTGGGCAGCCTCCAGCGCCTGCAGAAGGGCTTTGGCGCTCTCATAGCGATCTTTTTTTGATACACTGAGGCATTTCTGTGCAATTTTGCACAATTGGGTATTTACCCGGAATTCGAAATCATCGAATTTGCGATATTCGTTGGTGGCCTTTTTCTGCATGAGATTAGTGATTGTTTTTTGCGGGAATGTTTTCGTTCCTGTCAGCATCTCATAAAGGATTGCCCCAAGTGCATAAACGTCGGCGCCGTGATCGATTCCCTCGCCGTCGATCTGTTCGGGCGCCAGATACTGCAAGGTGCCGACAATACCGCCCTCCACAGTATGAAAGCTGGTTTCTGTTGGACGGGCAATACCGAAGTCCATTAATTTGACCGTGCCGTTTTTATCGATCATTATGTTGGCCGGCTTCAGGTCACGATGGATAACTCCATTATAATTCTTGCCGTAAAGAAGGAATTCCTGGCCATGGGCATAGGTGAGGGCGCGGGCGATAAAAATTGCGATTGCACTGCATACGGTCTCGGGAATTTTCCCTTCCTTGTTGATAAGCTGTTCCAGTGAATCACCGTCGATAAGCTCCATTTCAAGGAAGGGGAGATTATTCCATTCGCCGACATTATAGATTTCGACGATATTAGGATGGTGAAGTTTTGCGGTGATTTTTGCTTCGGTCTCAAACCGGTTCATCAGGTCGCCCTGCTGATTGGGAAGGAGAATTTTTGCCGCACGGAATACTTCGAGCTTCTCATTCCATATTTTATATACCTTTGCCATGCCGCCAGTGCCGAGGACACCCACAATTTTACCGGAACCAAGGGGAACACCATCTTCTTCTTCGGGAAGAATGGCATTGGCGCCGATCTGCGTTTGGGAATATGCAGCGGTTATCTGTTCGGAATTAACATTGATCTTGGTACCCGCTTTGAGCGAATGGAGGCCTGTTTGCCCGGCAGGTTTTTCGACATCGGACCCTTCAATAAAGGTCTTTTCGATATCATCATTATTTTGATTGGAATTCATACTTTATAATTTATTAAAAAAACGCGACAATTTCAAACCCTATCACACAAGCTGAACCTAAAATAATTCCAACAGTACGCTTTGTGGCTGCTTTTTTTCGTAAATCTTCATAATTTGCCATATCTTCAATATCAGCATTTTCTTCTTTGATTTCATTTCGCCCGACATTGCCCTGTTCGATGATTGCCCACATATAGGACACAATTGCTCCGGCGCCAAGACCCAGGCGTACCAATGCTTTCGTATCGAATACACTATGGCGTTCCAGTGATTTGTTAAGAGTTACAGTTTTCCCTCGGTGGATAACAATATCCTGTGTTTCGGTCTTGAACCGCTTGCTCGGATGCTCGATTTCCAACCGGTATTTACCCGGGTTCATGAAATCGTTGGCCAGAGGGGTCTTTCCAAGGGTAGTTGTAAGATGTACATTGGCGCCTTCGGGATCGGAGGTAATACGAAGGGAGCCGAATTTTCCTTTGACCGTCTTTTCGATAATCGTTGCTTCACCCGATTGTATAAAGACTTCTTCAACGAGGCTGGTGTGCTGCACAGGATCGATTATTTTCAGGGTGTACCGTCCGGGCTTGAGTTTTTTCTCCAGAATCGGAGAATCACCGATAAAATTGTCATCAAGCCAGACTTCAACACCCTCAGGCTGGGTCCTTACCGTCAGAGTTCCTTCTTCAGCACCCACCGAAAAGGCTGCAAAAAAAAGAGATACTATCGGCAACCAGATCAAGGGTCTGACTACAAAATTCATAATTGCTCCTTTTTTATTTTCTCACGCAGTAATAAACGTGTATATTTATAGCTTTGGAAGTAATCCAGTAAAATAGTATAAAGATAATAATATAGTTAATTAAAACCAGGGGAGGTATACTGTGCTGGGTGGCAATAAAGTAATATGGAAAGAAGGCATGTATTTGCAACCGCAGCATTTTCAGCAGGCCGAGCGTCATATATTCGACCAATCCAATACCAGACTTCAGCTCTATTTCAGCCATTATTATGGACTTACGGAGATTGCGATCGACAAGGATGCACTGGCGAATAACCTCTTTACACTTACCCGATGTTCGGGGGTCCTTCCCGACGGCACTTCTTTTGATATGCCGAAAAAAATGCACCTTTCGGCTCCGCGATCCTTTTCGGAGCATTTTTCACACGAATTGCAGTCGCTCGATGTTTTTCTGGCATTGCCCGTTGCAATTGAAGGCAAAGATAATGTCGGGCTCGTGGGTGGAGAAACACAGGCCACGGTACGCTATCGTTCCAAAGCCCATGCCATAACCGATGAAGTGTTTGGGGGGCAAAAAAAAGAGATTGATCTCGGCGATTATAACTTTGTCACCCTTTTTGGTGATGAATCGCAGGATAATTATTCGGTGATTCCCATCGGAAAATTAGTAAGGAATCCTGAAGGAAGGATTGTCTTGAAAGACAAGTATATTCCACCCCTTCTCCATATCAGCGGTTCCTCTTATCTTATGGAATTGATCAGAGGTCTTCTGGAACTCCTGCTTGCAAAAATATCATCGCTTTCCCAGGGGAGAAGGCAGATCGAAGGCGGATTTGCCGAGTTCGGCAGCAAAGAAGAAACTGCTTTTCGTCTCCTCCAGACCCTGAATACATTTACCCCCCTTCTTAATCATAGTCATATGGCGCCCAGAATTCATCCCTACGATCTTTTTGCATTGTTGACCCAGTTCGCCGGTGCTCTCTGTACCTTTTCATCACAGGTTGCGATAAACAATCTTCCCCGCTACGACCATCAAAACCTGACCGCCACATTCGAACGATTTGCAGAGATTATGCGGGCGGTATTGGGTGCCGATATTTCGGCAGGATCCGTACCCTTTCCGATTCAACAGATTAAGCCGTCGACCTATGTTGCCCAGGGCCCCGATCCCAAGCTTCTCAGTACGGCAAAATTCTATTTCGGTTTCAGTGCCAACGCACCGGAGAAGGAATTGATCGTTAACGTGCTCCAAACAATAAAAATTTCTTCTCCCGATAAGCTCGATATACTTATCTCTTCTGCAATGCCCGGGGTTCAGCTCATGCATACATCGCACCTGCCCGAGAAACTTCCGACCAAGCCGGGATTCCTGTATTTTACCTTCGATCAGCAGTCGGAGCTGTGGCATCAAATACGGGCGGTGGGGGCAATCGGATTTTATTTTCCTCACACTTTTACCGATTTACAAATGGAAATAGTGGCCCTGAAGCAGTAAGAAAGGATAACGGTTATGAAAGGTTCTTTTGTCGATACCTTTGCCTCCCAGACCATGAACCTCGATCTTTCGAAGACTATCGGGGCTCCAAAAAATGTTTCGGGCCTTTGTACCGATCTTTTCCTTATTGTCATTCGAATGCGTGAAGCTGAGGATCTGGGTGAACCCGAGCCGTTGAAAAAACTTATCAGATATTATCTCACTCTTTTCAAAAAGAATTGTGCAACAATTTCGATACCCGAAGAACAGGTGGAGGATGCTCAATATGCACTGGTCGGGCTCATTGATGAAACCGTGTTGAGCATACCCGGGCCCTGCAGGGATTTCTGGCTCTCCCGGCCTCTTCAACTGGATTATTTCGGCCATAATATTGCGGGTGAAGAATTTTACCGCAAGCTCGAGAAACTGATGCTCGCTTTTGAAAAAAACAGAGAGATACTCGAGATTTATTATCTCTGTCTTTCTCTGGGGTTTGAAGGTAAATATAAATTAACAAATGCACAGGGGAGACTTGAAGTCATGGAAGAACTCGGGACTCGCCTCCGTAAAACCGGGCTGCGGGTTTCTTCGGATCTTTCTCCCCACGCTTTCCCTAAGGCAAATCTTATCAAGAAACACGGCCGGAAAATCACCGCGCCTCTGTGGCTGGTCGGAATTATCTGTGTCGTGGCCCTCGGGTTCTGGTACGGATTACTTTTTGTAAATAACACTTCTCAAGTTGGAAAAATCGTAGAAAATATTCGACACATAACCATGTGATAGAGGCGTCATGAAAAAAATACCTGTCTGGCTCATTATTGTCTGGTCGATCCTTTTTATTGGCGCCCTTGTTCCTCTTTTCCTCGGTGGTCCCTTTGCCAAAATTGCGTGGCTCCGATGGGTGATTGCGCTTCCCTTATTAATCGGCGACGGCATCTGGATTGCAATTGCCGTTACGAAGGTGATGAAGAAGCGTAAGAAAAAACACCGATTTTCAGGGAACCGGATTTTGTTCCAGCGACTCAGCAGGGAAGCCGATGAGGCGGTTCATCGCTACTTGAAAACCGCAACCTCACGGGGCTGGTTGAAACGCTCGACATTGTATGAACGCCCATGGTTCTTATTGTGCGGACTGAAAGGAACCGGAAAAACATCGCTTCTCAATGGTTCCGGACTCCATTTCCCGGTATCCTATCCTTCTGAGGCTGATGGTCTTGTTCTTGAGGGGGGAGATCATAATTCATGGCGTTTTGCCAATGAAGCAGTGTGGATTGATACACCGGGTGCTGTTATGGATGATGAGCGGAAAGATGAGTGGCAGGCCCTTGCCGCTTCCCTGGCAAAAGTTCGGAGCGAACGGCCCGTTGATGGTGTTGCGCTGGTGGTCAATGCTCATAAAGTGCTCACTACCGATGATGATGCCGGGATAAGAGATCTTGCCAAGCAGTTACGCCGACGTATCGACGAACTTATTGAATTGTGGGGTATCGAATTTCCGGTCTATCTTCTTTTTAACTATGCAGATCAGATCCCGGGTTTTAATGAATATTTCAGAGATATACTCGAGAGAAGTGAAAATCAGGTATTTGGTGCTACCTTTTCGGTGGAAAAGCAGAAACAGATGCCTCGTTTTGCTTTTGCCGAAGAATTCAATCTGTTATGTAAATCACTTACCGACTTACGTCTATACCGGCTTTCCAAAGAAAAGGACGGCGCCCGCAAACGGATGATATGTCGCTTTGTGATTCATTTTGAAGGAATGAGAGATAAACTGGGTGCGCTGGTCACCGAGCTGTTCAAACCAAGCAGCTATGTGGGGCGTCCTTTGTTCAGAGGTTTTTATTTCACCAGTTGCCGGACTGTTCAGTCGGAGCAGGATAGCCCCTCGTTCAGCGAAGCGGATGTGGGAATGACCATTGCAAGTCATCCGCTCAATCCCAAACGAATGTTCAAGCCTGAAACCGGTTCTTCCAAATCCTCCGCTCCCCGGGTGGCATCTTCCTTTGTTCTTCCTCTGTTCCGGAAGATTATGGTCCACGACCGTACGCTGGTGAAGACCACCCATATCCGGTCCCGCAAGGAATTGATCCGTCACTATGCAGTGATGGGAGGGATTGTTGCAGCAACGCTTGTTGTGGGCATCCTCTTTGCAATCGCCCGCTCAAATTCATCAAAAATGCTCAACGAAATCTCGTCGGATATTGCAAAGCTCGAGAGTGCAAAAAGCTCACTTCCCGACCGTTATGAAGAAATGGGTATTATAGCGAGTAATATCGCCCGGCTCCAAAAATATGAAGACACTAATCCGCCCTTTATTCTCCGGTTTGGATACTATAAAGGGGAGGCCATGCTTGATGAGCTGAAAACGGCCTATTTTAAACGCGCACAGAAACTGATTGTTGTTCCTGCGGTTCGCTACCTCGAATATTCCATCAGAGGTGGAACCCAATCCTATGGTGAATTGACCGGTGATGAACATTCCGAATTGTATGCATCATTGAAAACCTATCTTTCAATTTCTGAAGCGGTTGCTAATCGTCCCAAGGATATCGATACCATTTTTTTACGTATGCATCTTCAGGAAGCAGTCAAGCGGTCGCTCCTGGCGGCATTTAAAAGCTCCCGGCTTCCCCAGTCTGTCGAAACCAATCTTCAGGATAATATTGGACGGTACCTTTTTTATCTGAAACGCCAGGAGTTTCCTCTTATTCAGGAAAACCAGCGTCTCGTTGCCCAGGCCAGGCGACGGCTCAGGAGGCTTCCAAGCGCTCAGAGTCTTTATGAAACAGTGATCAACCGGATTTCACAGGAGATACCCGAGGTGACGCTGGATGAGATACTCAACCGGAGCGCGGAAGGAATTCTTAAGAGTGAAAAGACGATCAGCAGCCTCTTTACCCAGGGGGGGTGGGAAGAATACGTTCAGGATGCGATTACCGATGCGAGCAAGAATCCATACAATATCGACTGGGTGATCGGACTTTCGGAAGATGAAGTCCCCGAATCGGCACTTAACAAAAAGAAACTTCGCAGCGATATGGTTGCGGCATATCTTGAAGATTACGAATCCCGCTGGTTCGATTTTCTGACATCGATTCGAATGGAACCTTTTGGTGACCTCCCGCGATGCGCACGGATAATGCAGGAGCTTGTAAATCCCGGATCCGAAATGGAAAAGCTGTTCACTGCAGTGGCTGAGTATACCGTTCTCAAGCCCGGCGATAAAGCAGAAGAGGCTGGGGGAAAGGTCCTTGAAGCTGCAGGCAAAATAAAAGCAACGAAGAAGTATGCCCGCAAAGCCCAGAAAGCCGAAGGCATGGCATCATCGATACCCTTTTCCCGCAAGTCACCCTTTGAAATGCTTGATGATGCCTTTGAACCTTTTCGGACCTTTACTCGTTCTACCGGCGGCGCGCTCAGTGGATTCCAGGGATACCGGGACCAGATTCTTACCCTGGTTGAAAAATTGAAGGTTATTGAAGAACAGGGCGTCGATAAAGCCGTTGTTGTTTTTAATGGTAAAGAAGACGATCCGCTTCTTGCAAGTTGGCGGTATACTCAGAATGCCCTTGCAAGCATGCCCGAAAAACTATCCGAATCACTCACGGGTATTCTTATCACTCCCATCGAATATACCGGTATTTCGGCATCGGATGTTCTGACTCGCGCGCTTAACAAGCAGTGGCAATCGGAAATTGTCAGGCCTTTTACTAACCGGCTTGCAGGCCGGTATCCCTTTAATAAGAGGGGGGAGGATGCTTCATTCGACGAAGTTATGGACTTTTTCCGCCCCTCGACAGGAACATTCTGGGGATTTTACGACAGAACGATTTCATCTTACATTATTAAAACCTCATCGGGATGGATGGTCCGGTCGCTGGGAAGTCTGAATTTGAATTTCAATCCTCAGCTCGCTCAGAGTCTTTCGGCGGCAGAACGGATTCGTGATGTGTATTTTAAAAACGATGGTACATTGAGGACTATCATGTTGACAGTTTCTCCGCTTTCAACCAACAAACATCCCGCTCAGATTGTGGTGAGTGGTCAAAGTTTCGATATGCCATCCGGCGGTGAAACGATCAGGATTTCCTGGCCCACCCCTGGTGGTACCCAGAGTGCGCAACTCCGGGTAAAGATCGGGGATGACTTTACGCAAGATCTTTCATTCGGTGGAGCCTGGGGCCTTATGAAGCTTATCGATGCTGCACGGGTGAATAAAATCAACAGCTCGACGCTGGCGGTAAAATGGCAAATCAATGTGCAGAATATGTATATGGTCCAGCAGAATTACCGGTTTCAAGCCAGTGGCTCGGATCATCCCTTTGCCGATGATCTTTTCGAGCATTTTGAATGTCCTACCGTACTGATTGTCGAGCCGGAAAAAACCGATACAGCGCTCCGTTGAGCAGGGTTGGCGAAAAGGACCGGAGAGAACGGTCAGGAGCAACCAGCCTCCCAGTTCAAT
Organism: Chitinivibrionales bacterium; assembly: GCA_014728215.1. NCBI lineage: Bacteria > Pseudomonadati > Fibrobacterota > Chitinivibrionia > Chitinivibrionales > Chitinivibrionales bacterium. The sequence goes on along the minus strand of WJLZ01000215.1, from coordinate 120,606 downwards.
CGAGGCCAGCGCTGCGACTCTTCTTGTACTCTTCGATTACCCGGGCGAACCGGTGAAGTGAACTTATTGTTCGGGCGGAAATTTTCTCCCAGTTAGGATTATTAACCGAGTAGCCGTTGTGAGCAGTTTTGCGGATTTTTGTCGCAAGATCCTTTATCGCCTCGGTTTTATTGGTGTTTAACCGAAGAATTACCCGCCGCAGGGCAAGATCAGCGTGTCCATCATAAATTTCTGCAAAATCGGCTATTTCACGGGCAATTGGGAAATTACCCGAAATTTCGATTTCAAAGGAATTGTTTTTACCGACCGAAACAAAAATGTTGCAGAAATCGGCGAGAATATCATTATCATCCTGATCATCGACTTGAATGGCAAGATCTTTGGTGGTTTTCTGCTGCAAATAACCGGTATGACCGATATAGGCATCAACGAGATATTGGCGAAGACGTATTGACATGTAAAAATATGTTTATGATATCGAGCCCATGGACATCGTCTTTTCTCTGAGTTTTTCCTCAGATGGATAAAATTTAACGGCTTTATCCAGATCTATCATGCCAAGGACATCGAGTATGTCGGTATTAGGATCTATAATTACCAGAGTTGCCTCATGGTCTTTAACATCTTCAAAACAATTGACCAGCACGGTAATCGTCCGCGTGCTCAGGTATGAGTTTTTTGTAAAATGTAACGCTACAGTCCGGGTGCCTTTTTCCAGCGACTCATGAACCATCGGGTATAAATCATTAATATCCGAATTGAGCGTTAAATCTTCTTTAATAGAATAAGTATGGTAATGTTTATTTTCGTTCTTTTCGATAGCCATTCTTCTCTCCAGTTTTATGGCAGGGGAGCAGAGTATAGTTCTTTCATCTATTTAATTATACATTGTGACAATAGAGAATAACGGAAATGACATTGCCGTTATTCTGAAGGAGATGATTTATTATCCACAATGTATATCGCCTTAAGAACTGTGCACGGGTCTCATCGACAGGGGTGCAGATCACAAAATGGCGGAGGGGAGAGGATTTGAACCTCCGGTAGAGTTGCCCCTACGACGGTTTAGCAAACCGTTGCCTTAAGCCGCTCGGCCACCCCTCCTGAATTGTTGTATGACAAAGACTTAGCACTTATTCCTGATTTTTTGGCCTTAATAATAAAAAACCTGATTCGATATTTAATATATTTCGATGGCTGTCGTCTTTTTATTTTGGCCAGTAACAGAAAGTTAAATATAAATGTCACCATCAGAAAATCGCAATGGTCTCTTTGTGCATAGTAAGAATTATTTTCAACTCACAGTTTTTTAATGAAATTATTATTTCTTAATTATATTATTTTTGTATAAATTATTCCTGAAGGGATAATACTAAACACAATATTTTAACCATCTTCCTTCGTATAATATTTATTTTCAAATTGTTAGTATCCGTACACGCCGCCGCAGGCCAAAATATTTCCGGAAATTCAATTTCCTGGTTTTGTAATAAGGGAAGGACGTAGAGCAAAAGCCCGATGTCGACGTTAAAAGATTTTTATTACCGCTACCTTCGTTATTTTCTTGCAAAAGATTATGCAACTGCAACCAGCTATGACAAGTATCTGGCTCTTTCGTATGCTGTTCGAAGCCAGATGGTTGATAATTGGATAGTTACCCAAAAAATGTACCATGAAAACAATGTACGACGGGTGTATTATCTTTCCATGGAATACATTCTCGGTAAAAGCCTTCGTCAGAATATTGTTAATATGGGTATTGAGAAGAGTGTAATCGATGTCGGGGTTGATCTGGGATTTTCCCTTGAAGAACTTGTCGAGAAAGAGGATGATTTTGAACTGGGTAATGGAGGTAAAGGAAGGCTTGCCGCCTGTTTTATCGATTCTATGGCTTCAGCTGCGCTTCCTGCAATAGGATATGGTCTGCGATACGATTTCGGGCTGTACCGTCAGGAAATATCCAACGGCCAACAGATCGAGGAACCCTACGATTGGTTACATAAAGGCCATCCGTGGGAAATAATCCGTCCACAATATTCCTGTGAGGTCGAATTCCTGGGAGAATCGCATGCACCTGCGAAAGGTAAAACATGGAGGGAATGGATCAACACCGAAAAAGCGATTGCAATTCCCTATGATATTCCGATTCCCGGTTATAAGAACTCAACAGTCAATACGCTTCGCCTCTGGTCGGCCAGATCAGCGGAAGTCTTTAAGCCCGATTATCAGCATCATGGCGATTATATCCGTGCCTGTGAAGAGATGGCGGGTACGGGAACCCTTACCAATATCCTGTTTCCCGAGGAAGATGTGCTTCGGGCTACCGAACAGCGTCTGAAGCAGCAATTTTTCCTGGTAAGCGCATCATTAAAAGATATCGTTCGTCGATTTAAAGTGCATAACAAAGATATTACCGATCTTGATAAGAAAGTCGTTATCCAACTCAACGGCACCCGGTGTGCACTGGCAATCCCCGAGCTGATGCGGATGCTTCTGGATATCGAGCAATTGACCTGGGAGAGAGCCTGGTCTATTGTGGAGAATGTCTTTGCCTACACAAGTCACGCTGTGGGAAAGGATGATCTGGAAGCCTGGCCGGTTTACATGATGACGCAGATTTTCCCTCGCCATATGGAAATTATCAACGAAATCAACGCCCGTCACCTCGAGCGGATCTCAAAAACCGATAAAGGCAAGAGTGTGATTTCCGACCTTTCACTCATCGAAGAAGGTGAAGTGAAGCGCATTCGTATGTCCCATCTTGCAGTCATCGGTTCTTTTGCGGTCAATGGCGTTTCAAAAATTCAGACTGATATGCTCAAGTCGGATATTTATCCCAAGTTTTTCAACTCGACTCCAAACAAATTTGTTTCAATAACTAATGGAGTAGCGCACCGGCGGTGGCTGTTGAGTGCAAACCGGCCCCTTGCCGGTCTGATTACCGAAACCATCGGCGACGGGTGGATTACCGATTCTTCCCAGCTTAGAAAACTGGAATTGTATAAAAACAAAAATGATTTTCTTTTCATGCTCGACGATATCAAGCATTCGGCAAAAAAGAATCTGGCATCTGTTGTAAAGCAGACCCTCGACATTACGATAAATCCAAATGCGCTCTTTGATGTGCAGTGCACCCGCATCCATTTGCCCAAAAGGCAGTTGCTCCATTTTCTCAATGTTGTCTCGCGTTATCTTCGTATAAAAAACGGTGAAGAGAGCGTTCAGAACAGGGTCCACATTTTTGCAGGAAAGGCGGCACCCTCCGATCACCTTGCCAAACAGATGGTCCACCTTATCAATATCTTTGCAGATATCATCAATAATGATCCTCAAATGGAGAACAACCTCCGGGTGGTGTTTATTCCCGATTATGGTATTACCTGGGCCGAACATATGATACCTGCAGCGGATATCGCCGAACAGCTTTCTATTCCCCTTATCGAAGCATCCGGAACAAGTAATATGAAGTTCGCTTTGAACGGGGCGGTCATTCTTGCAAGCTGGAGCGGCGCCAATATTGAACTTTCAGAACGACTGGGAAATGAGAGTATCCTTACTTTCGGAAAAAAGAAAAGCGAATATCCTCAAAAAGAAAATTATTATCCTTCCGAAATTCTCGAGCATAATGCCGAACTCAAGGAAATTATTAACTTTATTGAAAGCACGCTGTCCGCTATTCCCGACGGACCGTCGATTTATCCCCTCTTGTCATCATTGCGGGATATTGATGATCAGTATATACTCTATGATTACGATGATTATACCGAAAAACAGCACAAAATCGATCTTCTCTATAAAAAACGATTGGATTGGCTGCAGAAATGTCTTCTCAACATAGCACGATCCGGATGGTTTTCTTCAGACCGTACAATCAGCGAATACGAGAATAATATCTGGAAAGTAGCTCTCCCATGAAAAGACTGAAAAAGCTGAACGGTATCAGTGTTGTTCCGGGAAAAGGCTTGGGGAAAGCATTTTTTGTCGGCCGGGCATTAACACAGACTACCACGGTATCCATATCCCGGCAGGATGTGGGTGATCAGATAATGCGGTTCAACGAAATACGAGAGAAAGCCAAAAACGATTATCACCGACTGGCATCCGCGCCCGATTCGATGCAGGCTCTTGATTCATCCCTTTTAACCATTTATGAGCATATTCTCGATGACCCCGCTTTTATCGGGCAGGTCGTCGAAACGATCACCACCAAGCTCTATGACCTCGAAACTTCAATCCGGCTCGTTTCGAGCGATTTTATTAAGCGGTTCAGCTCTGCAGGAACCTCTTATTTCAGGGAACGAAGCTCGGACATGGTCGAAATTTGTGAACGACTCGTATCATATATTCACCATGAAGACGGACGGGCCAAAACATTTATTGAACCGGTCGTGTTGATCGTATCCCGTATGTTTACGCCTACCGACATTCTCTCTTATGATAAGTCGAAAATTCAGGCGGTGGTCAGTGCAAGCGGTGGTAAAACATCGCATGCAGCAATTATTGCCCGTTCATACGCTATTCCGGTTGTCTCCGGTATCCGTAATATCAACGAGTATATCCATCCCGGAGACATGGTATATGTCGATGCAGCGAAAGCCCAGGTTGTTGTAAGACCCACAGCCTCAATAATCGAAAAATTTACGCAACTTAAGGTCCTGGATAAGGAATACGAGAAGCTCAAGGCCAAGTGGAACAGACCGGTGTATACCCGGGATGGTATTCCTATTGAGGTTCTGGCAAACGTTTCGCTCCCTGAAGATGTCACTTTTGCCGAGGAGCACGGAGCCGATGGGGTCGGACTGGTGAGAACCGAATATCTGCTTACTAATCGAAAAAGTTTCCCCCCCGAGGAGACACAGCGCAAATATTATGAGTCCATTTTCGAGAAAATGGGGAAGAAGCCCTGCGTTATCCGTCTTATGGATATCGGCGGAGACAAGGTGCCGGAGTTTTTCGACATGCCTGCCGAGTATAATCCTTTTATGGGATGGCGCGCGGTAAGGATATTTCTTGAACGGAAAGACATCTTCCAAACCCAGCTCTCAGCAATTATGCAAGCCGGAAAGAAAGCCAATTATTCGATAATGGTGCCCATGGTTACCACCCTTACCGAGTGGATCAAGGTCCGTCAGTTTATCGGTGATGTTGCCAGGCGCATTGGGATAAAGATACCCCCGGTTGGGGTACTGTTCGAGGTCCCCCTGGCAATTCTTGAAATGGATAATTTCATGAAAGAGATCGACTTTGCATCAATCGGTACCAACGACCTTATTCAGTACCTCAGTGCAGCGGATCGAAATAATGCAAAGGTTAACTACCTGTACGATCCGATCGAGCCCGCATTTTTAAAGATAATCGAGACTGCGATTCAAACCGCCAACCGTCACGGTAAACCGCTCTCGATATGCGGAGAAATGGCGGGTAATCCTTTTCATACGATTCTGCTGCTCGGGCTTGGATTACGCCGGTTCAGTGTCATTCCCCGAAATATCCCTATTTTGAAAGAACTCATTTCGAGGGTAAGTTATGCCGAAGCCTCGGAGAGTGTTTCCCACGCCGACTCAATTACCTCGACTGCCGAAATGGCTCAATGGCTCAAAAGCCTTAATATGCGGATGCTCGGACCGGTTCTCCAGAATCTGCCGCTTACTGCGGATGTGTAGAATAAGAAAAGGTTACGTTTGAGGCTGAGGTTAGAGTTGCTGGAGCGACTTGTACTGGGCTTTCACCGCCTGAGCTAATTGAAATTTCCTAAATAATTATGATATGGCTTTATTCCCTCGTGCGCTCGTTCCCACTTTGCTCCTACCTCGGCTCCAGAAGCCTTCTGCTGAAATATAACAGATGGTACTCAAAGACTTTTTTTACATACTTCTGTGTGTGGTTACCCGGCCGTTCATAATAATCATGCTCGATTTCGAGCGAAAGCATTTTTTCATGAGCCTTGCGGTTGCCGGCCAGCACGGGATCATCGGTGCCGCATTCGATAACAAGGGCACGCTCTTTTTTTACCAACGAATCGATCATTCCGATAAAACTGAAGGAATCCCAGTTTTCTTTGCTGGTCTGCCAGGGGCCAAGAACGCGGTCGATCTCCCATTCATTCGGAAAATCGTTCAGATCTACTATACCACTAATGCTTCCCGCGCCGATAAAAAGATCGGGATTTTGTGCGGTTATGGTGAGTGCCCCATGCCCTCCCATGCTCGATCCGATAACTGCCCGTCCTTTGTCGGTGGCATGGGTTCGCCAGGTACTGTCGATAAAGTGTACTACTTCCCGGGTGATGTATGTGGCAAAAAGGAAGTTCTTTTTCACCGGGCTGTCGACATACCATGAATTGCGATTGCCGCTTGGGCAAACAAAGATCACCTGGTATTTATTCGAAAGTTTATCGAGCGGAACGAGTGTACCCCAGCTTTTGTGATCACGGCCGTAGCCATGCAGAAGATAGATAACGGAGTATGATTTCAGGGAAGAATCGTAGGAATCGGGTACAACAACACTGGCCTTGAATTTTCGGCTCATCAATTTACTCGGAATCGTAACGATCTGTTCCGATGCCTTGCAAATACAGAGCAATGCCGAAAACAGAATGCATGTAATCACCGAAGGGGAGCGCATTTACCGTCGCTCCATGGAAATCAGACGAAGGAATTCATTCCGGGTCAGGGAGTCGTCTCTGAAACTTCCGAGCATGGCCGAAGTGATCATATGTGAATTTTGCTTACTCACCCCTCGCATCATCATGCACAGATGCTGGGCCTCAATAACAACGCCAACACCTTCGGCATCGATCGGGTCCATAAGATGTGACGCGATCTGATGTGTAAGCCGTTCCTGTACCTGAAGACGGCGAGCGAAACAGTCGACCAGACGGGCGAGTTTACTGACTCCGAAAACCTTGTCTTTTGAGATATAACCGATATGGCATTTGCCGAAAAAGGGAAGCATATGATGTTCGCACATGCTGTATACTTCAATATCCCTTACAATAATCATATTATCGCATGGCTCATGAAATATGGCATTACCGATAATTTTATCCGGATCCTGTGAATAACCTTTCATCAGGTGCGCATAGGCGTTTTTAACCCGCTCAGGAGTCTTCAAAAGACCCTCGCGATTGGGATCTTCACCAATTTCTTCCAATATTTTTTTTACAGCCTCTTTCATCGCACACCTTTCATTTTTCTATTCAGGAATGCTCTCCTGAAAATCTGGGATAGAGCATGAACAGGGTAATCCCTGGAACGCCATTTTAATACATTACTCCCATACTCAACGAATATTGATCCCCCGGCGGCAGGATCTATATTATTAGGATAATAAGAATCAAAATAACTTTTGGGGCGAAAAACCGGTCACTTTTCCTTTCTTAGTGCATATACGGTCGGTTAATTTGCATTCGGCATTCCGTCAAATATAGTTTTATAGCACATAATTGCCGAAAGGCGGCAGGTAGCCTTATATATGAGAACACAAAAAGAACCTAAGCGAGCCCGCACCTTAATTAAAGCGGTCCCTCTTATTATTGTTCTTGTTGTCGTTGCAATAATTACCAACAGAATATCAAAAGAGGGGCTCCCAAGCCACTTTGCTTCCCTGCTGGAATCTCCCATGGAAGACTACACGGTGGTGGATAATTTTACTGAACAGGAGAAGGATTCGGCCAGAAAAATGTTTGCCGGATTCTGGGAGAAACGACAGGAGTATCCCGGTGGTGCCTTTGTCGAAAAGGACCGTCTGGAGTTGAAAGATAACGGTATTATCTGGCAGGTAAAAGAATACACCCTTCAGCTTCCTTCGAATAGAGAATTTGTGGTCTCCCATGTTATTCACGGAGCCCTGGTACCCTATGGCTATTCTAAAAATGATACCGGTGCGGTTGTCTGTGATGTGCTCATAATCCGTCAAAACGTTGTTGCTGAAAATGATACCTGTTATGGTGAAAGTAATGCCGCCGATTTGTGGAAAATGAAAAAAACCGAAAAATCACTCAGGATCAATGATGCCGACTATCTGCCCTACGGCACGGCATCGCTGGACACTTTTTTTCAGCAAGGCATACTCAATACGATCGATGATTTTACTGTTGAAGCCTGTCTCCACGGTGTGAATAAGTACGCTCTTTTACTGGATACCCTCATAGCCGACATGGCACAAATGAAAGTAAAGGATTTTTCCCGACAGAAGGCAAAAGAAATGATCGGGCGCTATTATGCTCATGTATTAGGCGGGATTATCTCCAGTTATGGGATGCCCGAATCGAGTGTGCCCGATTCAATTGAAATTGGATTATCAATTACAGCATCAGGAAAGGTCATCAATCCCAGAATAATCCGCGCCGATATCAAACGGGAACTTTTTGAAAAGTCACTTGTTGAAGATATTCGCGCCTGGCGGTTTCCGCGCAGGGAAGAACGCGCAGACACCATTGATGTTTCCTTCATGTTTGTTCCATAAACGCACCTTAAGGCGGTTTTGGTAATATTCTTCACAATTATAATTTTAAAAGTTATAATTTATTAGTACCATTCTCAGTGTCCAGGAAATTTTCTACTGAAACGCTTAGATAACTTCTCTCCGAAGAAATGGATTAAATGATGTCCGGTTCGGAAACGGAAAATTATAAAAAACATGTAGCCGATAAGCTCACTATTATTACCGAGTCATTGGCAAGAATTTCGGTAGGCGATTTTTCCCGGCAAATCGACGTTTTCAACCTTCCCGAAGATGAATTCACCAATGTGTTCTGCGGACTCGATCTCCTTATGGATGATCTGATTGAAGCCCGGAAGGAACTCGAAGAACAGACCAGGATTAATAACCTGCGGGCTGAGATGTGGAAACTGGCCGCAGCAAAGCCGCATTCGGAAAAGGATTTTATCAATCAGCTTCTGAAAATGGCCGGAGAAGCCTTTGGTATTGCCAGGGCAAGCTATTATAAATTCAATGAAAATTTCGATGCCCTGTGTGTTCAGCAGTGGTCGAAGGACGGCATAGATAACACTATCGGCTTGACAATCCCCAAAAAAATCTGTTCCAGTTTTGTGGGGAAAGAAAATGAGTGCATAAGCATCAGTCAAGAAACTCTCGATGGTGCCATAAAAGATGATGTGCTTGAACTCTTAGATGCAACCGGTATCGGTTCTTTTATTGCGATTTTTTATCCCGACAATCACAACCCCAACGGATTTGTCTCATTCAGCGATACTCAAAAGAAACGCAACTGGGATGAAATTGAAGTCGATTTTTTAAATGAAATAGTGAAATTACTTACAACGAAAATCGATCAGATTCGAGCCGAACAGGCCCTGGTAAAGGCAAATGAGATGCTGGAGCAGCAGGTAAAAGTTCGGACCGAAGAGCTCCGGGATGCAAATGAGGAACTACGGCAGGATATGGCTAAGCGGGAAGCTATCGAACGCCGGTGCAAAAGCTCGGAGCGAGAAAAACAACGAATTCTTGATTCCCTTTCGGAACTTGTCCTCTACCAGGACCGTTCTATGCGCATTAACTGGGCGAACCGTTATGCATGCGCTGATGCCGGGATGAGTCTCAATGAGATGATCGGCAAATATTGCTATACTATATGGCATAATCGCGATAAGCCCTGCGAAGGGTGTCCGGTCAAGGAAGCCATGGATAAGGGGCGGGCCTGTACCAATGAAATAATCAGTCCTGACGGCAGAATATGGCTGATCAAGGGGTATCCGGTTCGCGACCTCGACGGTACTGTGATCGGCGCAACTGAAATCACTGCCGAAATATCGGAAGCCAAGCGACTGCAAGAGATGCAGCGGGAGAGCGATGAAAAATTCAAGGCTGTTGCCCAGACCGCCCATGAAGCGATCTTTTCAGTTGATGAAAAGGGTGGAATCGTATTCTGGAACAATGGTGCCGAACTGATGTTCGGGTATAATCCCGATGAAATCTTGGGCAAGTGTTTCGAAATTCTGATGCCCGAAAAACATAAAGAACGCATCGATGAATTTATACAGCTGCAAATTGAGCAGGATAATTCGGCAGCAAAAAATATCGTGCGGGAAGGGACTGCAGTCCGGAAAAACGGGGAGTATTTTCCTGTGGAGCTGTCGACTTCATCGTGGGAGAGTCGTGGGGGACAGTATTTTACCGTGGTTATCCGTGATATTTCGGTGCGAAAAGCGGCCGAAAATGAGCTTGCAGAAGAAAAAGAACTTCTGGAAGTAACACTTCGTTCGATCAGTGACGGCGTTATTTCTACCGATACGAACGGGACAATAATGCTGGCCAACACGGTTGCCGCAACCCTTTTAGGTTGGAACAGAGATAAATTGATCGATAAATCATTTGATGATGTTTTTCATCTGTTGAATGAAAAGACCGACGAATCCTGTGAAAGTCCTGTTCGGGAAGCCATAACGACATCCCAGGTTGTTGACTGCTCCTTCGGACCTGTTCTCCAGGCAAAGGATGGGACCCGGCGCAATATCGCCTATGCAAGTTCACCTATGTGGAACAGGGAAGGCGAAATAATCGGGGTAGTTCTTGTTTTCCGTGATGTTACCGAGCAGCAGAAAATGGAAAATGAGCTATTCAAAGCACGCAAACTCGAATCGGTGGGACTACTCGCAGGAGGAATCGCCCACGATTTCAATAACATCCTTACCGGTATCGTTACCAATCTTTTTATGGCCAAAATGAACATTTGTCAGGATGATGAGGCCAAGCAGTTGATAATGGATGCCGAGAAGGCTGCATTCAGGGCCAGCAGACTGACTAAACAGCTCCTGACTTTCTCGAAGGGGGGGACACCGGTCAAAGAAAATGCCTCGATTAAGGAAATTATCGAAGATTCTGTCGGGTTTTGCCTGAGCGGATCAAATGTGGACTACTCACTTGATCTTCCTGAAGATCTCTGGTCTGTTGAGGTCGACCGGGGGCAGGTCGATCAGGTGCTGAATAACCTCGTTATCAATGCAAATCAGGCCATGCCCGAGGGCGGAACGATAACCGTAAAAGCCGCAAATTATACCATCGACGATACAATCAGGTCGGGAACCGCCGTCGCACTTCCCATGAAACCGGGAAAGTATGTCCGGATATCGGTCATTGATGAGGGCGTTGGGATATCGCCGAGAGATCTCGAAAGAATTTTTGATCCCTATTTCAGTACCAAGAAGGACGGCAACGGTCTTGGCCTCACCACCGCATTTTCGATTGTCAAAAAACACGGCGGGCACATGACCGCCCGGTCGGTTCCCGGTAAAGGATCGCAGTTTATCTTTTATCTTCCCGCACTGGCATCTTCTACAGAAGATGAGGCATCGAATGAAGAAAGCCTTATTCCAGGATCAAATCGCATCCTGGTTATGGATGATGATGAGGTTGTCAGAATGGTTGTCCGCCGTCTTCTCACCAACAGCGGCTATGATGTTGTTTGTACTTCCAATGGTTCGGAGGCGGTTGATGCCTATCGCAACTTTTTAGAAAAAGGAACGCCATTCGATGCTGTTATCATGGACCTTACCGTTCCTGGTGGTATGGGCGGCAAAGAAGCTGTCCGGAAAATCCTTGAAATCGATGACGATGCAAGCGTTATTGTTTTCAGCGGTTATTCTAACGATCCGGTTCTTGCCAATTACCGGGATTATGGTTTCAGCGGGGTAATCGCCAAACCTTTCAGCATCGAGGAATTTTCCAAAGTCCTTAATAAGATCATGAAGAGAGAAAAAGACGAGTAACCCAAAAAAAGGAGACAAACGCGGGGTTTGCCTCCTGATAACGTGTTATTTTCTTTTTTGCTCTACTGGCTTATCTGCGGCAAGTGATCGAGCGCCTCTTTCACTTTTCCTTCAGGATATTCATAGTTTTCGAGTTTGTTACCTAAATAGGCATCATATGCCGAGAGGTCGAAATGACCATGACCGCTGTGAGCAATCAGAATAGTTTTTGCTTCGCCGGTCTCCTTGCATTTCAGGGCCTCATCGATACCGACTCGTATGGCATGGGTTGTTTCCGGTGCGGAAAGTATGCCTTCAGTGCGGGCAAACAGAACCCCAGCTTCAAAGGTAGGAAGCTGAGGAACCGCAGTAGCTTCAACTAATCCGAGCTTGAGCAGATGGGAAATAATCGGTGCCATACCATGGTAACGGAGTCCTCCAGCATGGGTGGGCGGAGGGATAAAATTATGACCCAGGGTATTCATGAAAGTGATCGGCGCCATACCGGCCACATCACCAAAATCCCAGGTAAGGGGACCTTTGGTAAGGGTCGGACAGCTTGTGGGCTCGGCGCAGATAATCCGGAGATCGGGTTTGCTCCCGTCGATTTTGTCTTTAACGAAGGGGAGGAACATTCCTCCGGCATTGGAGCCACCGCCTACGCAGGCGACAATAATATCGGGATAAAGACCCACCTGTTCGGTCATAAGCTTCTTTGTTTCCAGACCGTTAACCGTATTATGGAGCAGAACATGATTGAGTACGCTTCCCAATGAATACCGGGTATCGTCGTGAGCAAAAGCATCTTCACACGCTTCACTGATAGCGATCCCCAGACTTCCGGGACAATCCGGATCTTCGGCAAGGATCTTTTTCCCGATTTCGGTATCCGGACTCGGGCTGGGTACACAGTTGGCGCCCCAGGTCTGCATAAGGATACGGCGATAGGGCTTCTGGTCGTAGCTGATCCTCACCATATATACTTTTACTTCAATTTTAAAAAAATTCGCGCCCAGTGAAAGTGCGCTTCCCCACTGACCGGCCCCGGTTTCGGTGGAAAGCCGTTTGATTCCGGCTTTTTTGTTGTAATAGGCCTGGGCAACCGCCGTATTGGGTTTATGACTTCCCGCCTGACTTGTGCCTTCGTACTTGAAGAAAATCTTTGCTGGTGTATCCAGTGCTTTTTCAAGACGTTTGGCCCGGTACAGAGTCGTAGGCCGCCAGGTCCTATAGACATCCATGATCTCTTCAGGGATTTCTATCCACCGGTCGGTGGTGTTGTGTTCCTGGTTATCGATCTCTTCGATAAAAAGAGGTGGTGGAAGACGAGTCGGTTCTTGGGTTGCCGGGTGACGGTAGGGCGGCAATGGTTCCGGAAGGTCGGGTTGAATATTATACCATGCCGTCGGCATATCCTTTTCTTCTAAGACAAACTTGATCTGATCTGCCATCAGGAAGCTCCCTTCTATACGGCTATTCAATGAGAGAAATGATAAAATCGTACTTTTTCATTAATTTCGGCAGTCTATACTGCGTATTAATATAATTATCTCGGGAATCGAAGCGTAAATGTTTATGCTAAAATGCCCTTTCTATATTTAAGTTTCGTACACCTGGAGAGTTTTTGAGATATGGTTCGTTGGTGAATGCACCGGTGTAATGTTATTTTACCACGAGCCGGGTGGAATTATATTTACCTTCATTTACAGTTTAAATACTTAAAATCATTATGCAAAAAATATCTGTTTTCTATCTGATAATCAGCTTTATTGTATCGGTTTGTATCGCGGCGGTGAGTGATAATGATCAGTTGATGATTATTGCCGGAGCCGAAACCCATGGAATGCTTTTCCCCTGCGATTGTCCCCATACTCCCGGCGGCGGTCTGGCGAAACGTGCGGCATTCCTATCCAGTCTCTATGCTCCCCAAAGCCGTCTTCTTCTCGATGCAGGAGGATTTGCCGGCGGTGGTATCTACGACTCCTATTCCGAAGGACGAGCCATGGATTCACTTCGTACCCTGGCAGCACTCAAAGCCATGGGACATATGGGCTATGATGCCGTTGCTGTGGGTGATGAAGAGCTACAGTATGGCGGTAAATGGATCGTCGATCAGGCCCGCCGGTTTTCGGTGCCCTTAATATCAGCCAACTGCTTTCAGGGCAATAACCGTCTTGCAAAACCCTTTGTGGTTGTTGAACGGGGAGGAAAAAAATACGGTATTACGGCACTCACTACCCGGGAGAAATTATTTGAAATCGACAGCAGCGTCACAATACACGATCCGATTGAATCACTCCGGAATATCCTGGAGGAGTTTGAGAATGCAACGGATTATCAGATTATCCTTTCCCACCTTGGAGAAGAAACAATCCCTTCCCTTACAAAAGCATTTCCTCAGGTCGATCTGATCGTTAACGGTCATCGGAAAAAAACCACTTCGGCGGCAACCGTTGTGAACAACATTCCGGTTATGCAGTTTGGCTTTCAGGGTAAAGCACTCTCATATGCGGCGATTGTGCCCAAAGTCGATTCGATAAGCATAATCGATAAGGGATGGCATGATATTCTGGAGGATATGCCCGATGACAGCACGGTTCTGGAACTGCTCGATATCCCATCACAGTTACACGTCTCACACCGGGAAGACCGTTATGATCTCTATATCATGAGTCAGTGCCCCTATGGTCTGAGTGCTTTGAAAGAATTTTTATCTTTTGAGGGGAAATTTTCGGGAGTTAATCGTCATATCTGGTTTATCGGCGCAGTGACCGGCGATACGGTATTTTCTTCGCTCCATGGTGAAGAGGAAATCGAGGATGAAAAGGCCTGGCTTGCCGTGAAGGCATTGTATCCCGAACGATGGACCGAATTTTTGCATCGCCGATCAAGCTCGAATCGGAACAATAAAGCGCTTTTTGTTGAAATGGGTTTAGATACCGCACAGATTGATCGATGGATTGCAGCGAAGGGTAACCGAGAACTGGCACTCCATTACAACCGGTCGACGCGCTTGAATATTTCGGCATCGCCCACCCTGTTTGTCAATAATGTTCCTTTCGATTACAACCTTCATGCGATGCGGCTGGCAAAACACCGGTGCGACCATCTGGAGGTTTCATCGTCTTTCTGTGATTCGGTTCCCGAATGTATCGATGATCGCGATTGCCGGAAACCGGGCAAAATAGGCGCATGTATCCAGGATGACGGTGAAGGCAGATGTGAATTCAGGGATGCGCAAAAATTTACGTTGACGGTCGTGCGGGAGCCTTCGAGCTATCAACATCCCGAAGGTGAAATTATCGCTACAACCTTGGAGCTTTTCCCCGGAGTACAAATCGATACTGTTGATTACCTTTCGGAACGGGGCAAAGAAATTCTGGACCGTTTTTCCGTAACGAGCCTTCCTTTCTACTTTTTCGGTGCCAACCTGAAAAAAACCGCGAATTTCGATAAGGTAGCGGAGCGTCTGGTAGAAAAAGACAAAGGTTTTGTGTTTGCCGACAATACGGTGCCTCAGAATTATTTCCCCAATCGCCCCCTCGAAAAAGGCAAAGTCGCCGTCCTTGTCGATCCGGTGTTTCCCGATGTGGAGGGAGTACTGGCTGTGGCAACCGCGGCTGTTCGCGATAATGAAAATTTTGTTATCGCTCCCTTGCTTTATGCCGATCCTGCAAATCCGCCTTCAGAAGGGCCACAGGCACGGATACGGAACGAGGAGGCTGATCGATGGCTGCTCATTGCCCGGGCCTATCCCGAAGAGTTTGCTGCCTATCTGGATGAATACGCAAAAAGCCCCGGTTCGACCTACTGGTTTCGTTTCCTCGACAAAGCAGGGATTCCTTCAAAAAAAATGATCGACAAGCTCACCCGTCCCGCAGACCGTCTCCACAAGCACTGGGAGAGTATCTCTCCGCTCAATATCCGGGAACCGGTCATTATCCTGAAAGATAACCGGGAATTAATCGGTGTCGGTAATGTTCAGGAGCTGAAACGCCTCTGCAGTGATCTGAGCCGGTAATCGGAATAAATCTCATTCCCCGCTCTTGCTAAAGGGCCGCCAAAAAGGTACAATACATAAGAAAACATTGTGGTCTTTTATAATCAACGTTGGAAGCGCCGGGAATTGCACACATGAAACTCTATCCTACTATTCTGATTTCAATCTTCCTTTTAGCTAATTTCTCCTTTGCATCAAAGAAAATCGTCGAACAGCATGCATTTGTTAACGACTTTACGGGCAATGCCCAAATGAAACCGGCCGGTTCCAATTCATTGGAAAATGTTTCAAAGGGTGTTCGTCTGAAAATGGGAACCGAATTGACAACGGCGGCCGGTGCGATGATTGAAATCAATTTTGAATCGGGTGTAACGGCTGTTGTGGGGGAGAAGAGCAATGTTATTCTTTCGAAACTGCTCGAGAACCAGGAACTCAAAGCCATGCGTACCCGGCTGAATCTGAAAAAAGGTCATCTGTGGATAGAAATGCCTTCCTATAAAGAGAGCAAGGGATGGTTCGATGTGGAGACCGATAACGCGCTGGTGTTTGTCCGGAAATGTGTGGTCAAAATTTTTATCGATGATGATGAGACTTGTGCCGATGTTTATCGGGGTGCAGCAAAGATCCGTGAAAAGGAAGGCGGCGCCGAACAGGTTGTCATTCCGGGAAAACGGGGAATTGCCCAGGCGGGAAAAGGAGGAGTGGAGCTTGTGCAGCAGAAAAAAAGTCTGGCGCAGATACCCTCGGGACTCTCGGAATTTTCCACCCAATACAAGTCTTCGATACAGCCCGATGAAATACCTATTTCCATTGCCATGCTCAGCATGCATTCAAACGTTGCATCGAAGCAGGACCTGGTATCGGTCTCCAACTATATTGCGACTGAGATTGATAAGGTGTCTGATATCGAGGTGGTGTTTCTCGATGATGTCAAGGCGATTCTTCGTGCTGAAGGACTTGCGGATATTGTTGAATGTCAAACCGATTCCTGCCTGTCGAAAATCGGGTCCATTCTCGGCGTGGATCTGGTCGTGGTCGGTGATATCGGTGGCCTGGGGAGCCGTTTTGTGTTTAATCTGACACTCATCGATGTTCTGCGGGATCAGGTAAAGAACAGAATAAGTGAAGTGGTTGTCGATGATGTCGGCTTGATTCTTGACAAAATACCCGGTGCGATTGAAGCTCTGGTACCCAAAGAACTGAGAAAAGATTTTAAAGCACCGGTAACCGACGCCGGTACGGACAATGGTGTCACACCGCCGGAAGGAACGACGATCCCTCAGGGCATGGCCTATATACCCGGCGGTTCCTTTGAAATGGGGTGCATGAGTGGCGCTGGTGATGTTGATGAGTATCCTGTGCATACCGTGAAAGTGAACAACTTTTTTATCGATAGATACGAAGTAACCAAGGCGGGATTCGAGCGGGTCATGGGCTACAGTACATCGACAGTCCGTGGATGCTCTATGTGTCCTGCCGATAATGTGTCGTGGCATGAAGCAAATGAATATTGCCGGAAATTAGACAAGCGACTTCCCACCGAAGCTGAATGGGAATATGCCTGCCGGGCCCGAACAAAGTCGGCTTTTAATTTTGCCAATACCATTACCAGCGAGATGGCCAACTTTGACGGCCGCAAACCCTTTGGTGGCGCAAAAGTCGGCGCATTCCGTAATAAGCTGCTTCCCACCGGAACATTCAAACCCAATGCCTGGGGCCTTTATGACATGCATGGCAATGTCTGGGAATGGTGCAGCGACTGGTACGACCGGAATTACTATAAAAAATCCCCCAAAGAAAATCCCACCGGCCCCAAAGAGGGTGAATTGAAAGTGATGCGCGGCGGTGGATGGATCAGTGACGGCGCCTCGTGCAGATCGGCCAATCGAATCGGCTATGATCCTTCAATACGGATGAATATCTTCGGGATACGATGTGTGAAGGATGCGGAGTAATTGAAAGAAAACGACCCAACGAGGGCGATGGATGAACTCCCGGATTCCCCAAATGGTAACATTATAAATAGCCTACGAAAAAAAAGGAATCTATTATACACGTTCATCATAAAGGTCATCCCGGAAATGGACAATCCACCGCAGGCCCTTATCCGTTTCGACTCGGAGTGAACCACGCAGCTGGCTTTTGACAATTTGTTGAACCACAGAGATACCAAGGGTTGAAGTATTCATAATGTCGAATCCGGGGGGTACTCCAACGCCATTGTCGGCAATGGTCAGTTCCAGCAAATGAGGCCCAAGCCTTCGCAGCGCGATATTAATTCGTCCCCGACGTCCCTCTGGAAATGCATACTTGAAACAGTTTGAGACCAGCTCGTTGAGAATTAAACCACAGGGCATAGCGATATCGATTAAACTATCAATCTCTTGAACATTGAATTCAATATTGATACGGGATTCAGAAATATCGAAACTTGCTGCAAGGAGGTGAACGACATCGGTAATGTAGGACTTCATATCAACTCGAGTAAGACTTTTACTCTTGTAGAGCTTTTCGTGCGCAAGAGCCATAGTGCGAATGCGATTTCCACTCTCCCGTATTATTCGTAATACTTCGGGATTATCCGATGATATGCCCTGGAGTTCCAGAAAAGCGGATATTACCTGCATGTTATTTTTTGTTCTGTGATATAATTCCTGGAGGAGTGTTTCCTTCTCTCTTAGTGATGCCTTCAGACGTTCAGTCGCTTCTTTACGTGCTGTGATATCAAGCACTGTAAAAGTGACACCGGCTGGAAGGTTATTTGGGTCTAATGGCGTGGAAGAGAGAAGTATTTCAATAATTTTGCCATCTTTTCGCCTGAATCGGGTCTCAACAGCACCAGTACCCTGTTGAGAGATTTTTCTATACTTAACTCTGCCGACTTCCTCATAGTCATCAATCGTAGGATAAAGCATTCTGCTGTTCTTTCCAATAAGTTCATCCCGGGAATAGCCGACCATATCACAAAATTTGTCATTTACCCTGGTGAACACGCGGTTGGAGACAACACCGATACCTATCGGTGCAGCTCGAAAGATGCTGTTTATCCTGGCTTCACTTTCACGCAGGGCCTTTTCGGCCCGTTTTCGTTCGGTGATCTCGAGGAACACAACAATGCCGGAAATAACTCGTCCACATTTATCCCTGACCGGAGCGGCATTGACCGACACCCAATGGTCTCGTCCATTATCATCACGGATTATGATTTCTTCATTATGAGTAGCCTTACCCTTGAGAACAGCGCGCGAGAGGGGCAATTTTTTTGATGGATAGGGGGTGCCGTCGGGGTGATACAATTGCCAGCTTGCCGAGTGTCTGGTGACATCGATTCCCTTAAGGGGCAATGTGGTTTTGCCACGAATAGCCATAGCTGCCTCATTGGCCCATCGAATAGTGACATCAGGAATATCGGCGATCAGTATGCCTGAGGGCGACTGAGCAAGCGAAGCCTCAAGTATCGCCAATGTCTGCTCTCTTTCATCCTCCGCCTGTTTCCGTTGGGTTATATCTCTTACAATGGCCTGTACAAGCGTTTTGCCTTGTATTTCTATTTTTGTCAGGCTGACTTCAGCCGGAAAAGATGTACCGTCATGTCTGGTATGAGTCCATTGGAAAAATTGCCGCCAGCCTTCAAGGGCTGCCACAATATGCTCAAGCGCAAGCTTGCGGGAATCCCGGCCGTCGGCCTGCAGGGGGGGAGAAAATTCATAGGGACTGTGTCCAATAATCTGGTCTCGAAACCGACAACCAAAGATTTTCAATGCATGTCCGTTGCAGTCAATGAAAGTATTGCTATCCATAAGAAAAATCCCGTCACCGGCATTTTCAAAAAGAGTACGGTATTTCGTTTCACTCTCTAGTAGTGCTTCTTCAGCCTTTTTCTGGGGCGTTTTGTCGTAGATGGTACCCTGGAGGAAAACTATTTTGTTGTCTTCATCACGGATGGCATGCGCAATGTCCTGCAGCCATCGTATTTCACCCGTTTGTGTATAGATTCTATATTCGCCGTTCGATACATGGCCTGGGATGGTCATCAGACGTTTTGCCTCACTGTCAAATCTTTCTCGGTCATCGGGATGAACAAGATCGATCCAGTGGATTCTCCCCTCAATAAAATCGGCAACCGCATAACCGGTGATTTCCTCGACAGTGCCGTGAAAAAATATCGGTTGTGGTATCTTTGGTTTGAGCTGATAGGCTATTCCAATGAAGTTTTCGATGAAAAAACGGGCATGCTCCTTGTTCCAGGTTTGTGCAATCTGGGCGGTGTTATTCTTTATGGCAGACATATTAAATTTTCCTGCCGTTTTATGGTTCTGGTGCCTTCTCCGACACTCGGCCTGAAATGGAGTGATCCCATTTTGTTGTGCAATTAATTTAATGAGCAATACTCATACCAAAACTGAATTCTTGAGTTAAACGAGAAGGGAGGAGGGCATTGACTTGTGGCGGGTGAGGACGGACTTTTATTGATTTTCTGGCGTTAGTGAGTTATCGCCTGCTCTGTTGTCGTAGCGCACAATCTGCGAGTACCAGTGCGGCCATGCTTTCTATGATTGGAACCGCGCGGTTGACAACACAGGGGTCATGCCGTCCCCGGGCTTCCAGGACTGTCGATTTACCGCTGAAATCGGCGGTTTTTTGGGCTTTTCCAATCGTAGCAGTCGGCTTGAATCCAACTCGAAACACGACCGGTTCACCATTTGAGATCCCGCCCAGAACGCCGCCGCTGTAGTTGGTTGCTGTACCAAGGCTGTCACCCTTTTTAACAAACATATCGTTATGGCTGGAGCCTTTCATTGTTGTGCCCTTGAATCCGGAGCCGATCTCAAAGGCCTTTGTTGCGGGCAATGACAGCATCGCATGGGCCAGCAGCGCTTCCAGCTTATCAAACACCGGCTCTCCCAGTCCCGGCGGAACATTGCGGCACACACACATGACACAGCCACCAATCGAATCCTTTTCTTCTTTGGTCCGGGCAATCAACTGTTCCATCCGGGTGGCGGTATCGGTGTCGGGACAGCGGGTCACCGTTGTGTCGACGATCTCGCGGGACAGGGTATCGATCTCGGGCATCGGGGCCTGGATGTCCCCCACCGAACTGACCCAGGCGACAATTTCTGTGCCGTACGTTTCGGAAAGGAACTTTTCGGCCACTGCGCCCGCGCATACCCGACCGATTGTTTCGCGGGCGGATGCACGCCCACCGCCGCTTGAAGCGCGAATGCCGAATTTCATCTGATAGGTATAATCGGCATGGGAGGGGCGCGGAACAGAGAGCATCTGCGAATAATCTCCCGGCCGCTGATCTTCATTGTGTACGACGAGCATAATCGGAGTCCCCAGCGTTTTGTCGCCTTCAACCCCGGAGTAGAGTATGACGCGGTCTTTTTCCGCACGTTCGGTCGAGATCGCACTCTGGCCCGGACGGCGCCGGTTGAGCTGCTTCCGGATATCGGAGGCATGTAAGGTCATTCCGGCTGGGCACCCGTCGATAATACAGCCGACTCCCTTACAATGTGATTCACCAAAGGTAGTAACACGATATGAATTTCCGAAACTGTTTCCCATGTGATTGCATTCTCCGGTTAGAGGGTATTATGGTTAGTCTGCTACAGCAGCATATTGTGTTTTAAGGCAGCGATGACCGCCTCGGCGGTTTCGCTGATCGACAGTAAGGAGTTCTCAATCGTACATTGTGCCAGCTGTTGGTAGACTCCGTGACGTTCCTGCCAGATCGTTTGTAGATGGTTGATGTCCGCCTGGCCATTAAGGAACAGAGGCAATCCCTTGCTTTGCATCCGTTCGAGTAATACATCGGGCTCGGTTTTCAGGTACACGATGGTTCCGAGGCGTGCCAGGACCGCACGGTTCTCTTCGTTCATCGGCGCACCGCCGCCCGGCGCAATTACGCAATCCCTGCATCGCAAGAATTCATCGAGCACCGTCTTTTCAAGATGCAAAAAACATTCGACCCCTTCCTGAAGGATAATCTGGCGATAGTGCAACTCTTTATTGTGCGACAAATAGTAGCGTACTTCAATTTCTTTGTCCAGATCGACAAATTTCAATCCTAACCTTTTGGCAATTTCATACGCTGTTGCGCTTTTTCCGCATGATGCGAATCCGATAAAAATTAGATTATTCACTCTCAAAAAATAATTGCTTCCCACCAAGGGCGAAAGATCAAAGGTGGCTCTATGAATTGGATGATACAGATAGGGCTAATTGTAAAGCGGGGTCGGACCTCAATTAAACTGTTTACTGATAACGGGTTAAATTAGAGTGAACACCCAATCCGAACCGCATAAACAAACGTACCTTCGACACTTCAGCACCACTTCAACCAGGCTCAGGGTACCAGTTCAGTACATCACTTTTGACTATTTTTTACTTCGATTTACTATACCCAAGTCCTCCCCAGAGCGATATCGCATGGACATGGCAATGGTGGAGGCAGATACCGCAGCCGATGCATTTTTCTTTGTTAACCACATGTCGCTGCCCCTTTTCGCCGGTGATGGCGTCTTTGACCGGGCAGACGGTAATGCATTCGCCGCAGCCGTCGCATTGAGGACTGATATTAACCTTGGGCCGCGCTTTTACCAGATCAATAAAGCATTTTTGTGGGCACTTGTAGGCGGCCGGAACAAAGTTTTCGTTCTGTTCATAGTCGAGTTTGGGCAGGTTATTTTCCATCTGGATCGCCCCTGAGGGAGTTGCTTTGACGCAGAGCGTACATGCGGTACAGCCGACTGAACAGTATTTTTTAACTTTTGCACCCCGGTCGTGGTTGTTGCATCCGAGGAATATTTTGTGAATTCGGGGAATGAGTTCGATAATATTCCGGGGGCATGCTTTCACGCATTTACCGCAACCGGTACATTTGTTGGGCTTGATGACAGCAACGCCGTTATCATTGATATAAATAGCGTCGAAAGGACAGGCAGCAACACAACTCCCCAGGCCCAGGCAACCGTCGGGACAGACTTTTGCACCATTGCCGGCCAGAACCGCTGCGTGACAATCCTGAATGCCGTCGTAGATCGCCCGCTCGGCGGCTTCTTTTTTTCCGCCTTTGCAGTGAACTACCGCCATCATCGGTTCGGTCTCGGAAGCCGACACGCCCATTATTTCGGCGATCTGATTGGCAATTTTGGAACCGCCGGGAATACAGCCGGTAGGATCGGCTTTGCCTTCTGCAACCGCTTTGGCAAAAGCCGAACAGCCGGGATATCCGCAGGCGCCGCAGTTAGCATTAGGAAGGACATCCTGAATCCGTGAAATTCGGGGATCGACCCGTACACCGAGCTTTTTGGAAGCTATGCCGAGGCCTATGCCGAAAAACATGCCTACGCCGCCAACAAGCAAAATAGATTCAATCACGCGATAGCTCCTTGTTTACTTGAAAAAATTGAGCCCGGAGAATCCCAGAAAAGCAATCGCCATCAATCCGGCTGTTACAAAGGCGATGGGAAGCCCTTGCAGTGGCTTTGGGATATTTGCCAGTTCGAGCTTTTCTCTGATACCGGCCATCAGAACCAATGCCAGGGTAAAACCAATACCCGATGTAATTCCGCTTACCAGGCTCTCAATAAATGTATACGGTTGACCGGTAAAATCATTTATACCTGCATTAAGAACAGCTACCCCCATGATGGCACAATTGGTCGTGATAAGGGGCAGGTAGATACCCAAAGATTCGTACAGTACCGGAGAAAACTTTTGAAGGGCCATTTCGACCAGCTGTACCAATGATGCTATGACCAGTATGAAAACTATCGTTCGCAGATAGCCGACATCGAGTGGAACAAGAAGATAATTGAAAATAATCCAGGTGATCATCGATGCCACGGTCATAACAAAGACCACCGCCATGCCCATGCCGATTGCACTCGACAGCTTTTTTGAAACCCCGAAAAAGGGGCAGAGGCCCAGAAAACGGGAGAGCACGAAATTGTTGATGAAAACAGCGGCTATGGCAATCTGGACAAGACTGATAATATTAACACTCATTTTTCAGCATCTTCCTTTTTCTGACGGAAATAATTCGTAAGTGCCATGACCAGGGCGATTGTGAAAAATCCACCGGGAGCCAGGATAAAAATAGTCGCGGGTTTGAATCCGGGAATGACTTTCAGACCCCAGAGCTTGTTGCTTCCAAGAATCTCCCGTATAATGGCTAAAATACAGAGAGCCACCGTAAAACCCAGCCCCATAACAAGGCCGTCGACAACTGATTTAATTAAATTATTCTTGGATGCAAAGGCTTCGGCACGGCCCAGTATTACGCAGTTGACCACGATTAGGGGAACAAATATTCCTAACTGAGCATTGAGCTCGGGAAGGTAGGCTTTCATGGTTAGTTCGACAATGGTCACGAAGGTGGCGATAATCACGATATATGAAGGGATCCTGACCTTTTCGGGGATCCATTTCTTGATCAGCGATACGATAATATTTGAACAGATCAGCACAAAGGTTGCCGCCGCGCCCATGCCGAGGCCGTTTTGCAGGGATGTGCTCACTGCAAGGGCCGGACAGAGACCCAGGGCGAGGATAAGAATCGGATTTTCGGTGATTATGCCTCGTTTGAGTTCTTCTTTGATCATTGCGCTTTCCCGTTTGATTTGAGATGGTTCAGGTATGACGGAATTTCCCGGGTAACGCCGGTTACTACTGCTCGGGTCGAGATTGTCGCACCGGTTATTGCCGTTACGTTGTTCGCTTCTTCCAGAGCTTCCTTCTTCTTTTCCGGCAAAGTATGATACTCGGCGGACTTACTGATCCCGATCTCTTTATACACATTCAGACTTTCGAACTGTTCGGTGAACCAGGGGTTGCTTTTTTCCGATTGCCCCGAAAATGCGGTCCAGAGATATTTTTTTGACGGCGTTTCTTTGACTCGGTCGCCCAGGCCGGGGGTCTCTTTATGAGAGAGGACTTTAAGTCCCAGGATTGTTCCCTGAAGATCGACGCCTACCATGATCTGAATATCGCCTGCATAACCTTTGCTGCTCTCTTTGAATGCATACCCGACAATCGAATCGTTAGCTTTTGCTACCCAGTATTGTTCGGGAAGAGGCTTGGAACCTTCTTTTTCTTCAATATTAATCCCCTCGGGGAATACCGCCTGAAGGGCTTCCAGCTGATTGCGCTGCTGTTGCGCCTGGATTTCTTCTTTGGTATTGGAATAGGTGAGCGCGACAACCAGGCCCGAGCCGACAGCCACCAGGGTTAAAACAACTGATAATTTGATTATGTCAAGCATTCGTATGTACCTTTCCGTAGATTTTCGGCCGGTTATACCGATCGAGCATGGGTACGGCAAGATTCATCAGGAGAATCGAATAGGACACTCCTTCGGGATAGCCCCCGAACTTACGGATAGTGAAAGCCAACAGACCGCATCCTATACCGAAGATCGCTTTGCCCATAGGGGTAATCGGTGAGGTGACCATGTCGGTAGCCATATACAGGGCGCCGAGCATCAGACCGCCAGCGAATATCTGGTATACGGGAATCAAGAGCGCTTCGGAAGTGAAAAACGAGCCGGTGCCGTTGAATATCCATGAGAGCAGGAACACTGTTCCGATGAAAAGAACCGGAACCCTGAGCCCGATGATATGTTTATACCAGAGGAATATTGCGCCCAGGATGAGAGCTGCGGCCGATGTTTCTCCGATACAGCCGCCCACGTTGCCGAAAAAAAGATGAGAAATTGTTTCCTGAAAATCGATTATGTGAAACTGCAGCTCGGATGCCTGTGTGCTTTCATTCCGCAGCAGTTCCATGATTTTATTGAAAGCCGGGAGCGGAGTCGCCCCTGAAATGCCATCGACTTTATTGGTTAACGACGCAAGGGTTGATTCCGAGAGGCCGCTCATTGTCCCGGTTCTCGGGGGACCGAAGATCGTCATTGGCGCGGCATAGGAAGCCATCAAAAAGGCTCGTCCGGCCAACGCGGGATTGATAAAGTTATGTCCCAGACCGCCGAATGCCCACTTGACCACCCCGATGGCAAAAATCGAACCTATCACCGCCATCCAGGGTGGAAGGTCGGGTGGTAGATTGAATGCAAGAAGCATGGCGGTGACCAGCGCACTGAAATCACCCAGTGTTGACGGCCGTTTGAGAAGCACCCGCACGATCACCCATTCCGTGGCCAGGCATGTGACAACGCAGACAACGGTCAAAACCAGCGCTCGTAGCCCGAAAAAGTAGATCGATGCCGCAAAAGCAGGAATGAGTGCCAGGCAGACACTCAGCATTATCGATGGAACGGTTTCCTGATATTTTGTGTGCGGTGATGTTGAAATATGAAGAAGCTTTTGCTCTGACGACATTATTTTTTTCTTTCCAGCTAAAACGTTACTTCTTCTCTTTTTCTTTTTTAATACCCATTGCGTGAAACTTGCCCACTTTCATATAGTGGACCAGATTTATCTTTGACGGACATGCATAGGCGCATGAACCGCATTCCATACAGTCGAGTATGTTCCAGGTCATGGCATCTTCGTACAGACCCTTTTGTACATATTTTGCCAGATACGAGGGTACCAGATGAATAGGACATGCTTTGACGCAATTGCCGCAACTGATACAATCGTACTCTCTTACGCCTGTAGTTAATGTTTTGTAGCCCAGAATTCCTGAGGTGGATTTGATGACCGGTGCAGTAAAGTCCGATTGCGCCAGGCCCATCATAGGACCGCCCATAATCACCTTTTGCGTTGAATCGTAATCGATATCACAGTGTTCCAGGAGCGTTTTGATCGGTGTGCCGATACGGACCAGAAGATTTGCCGGTTTTCTGATCGTGGAACCGGTGACCGTTACCACCCGTTGATAGAGTGGTTTGCCGTTGCAGACAGCATCCCAGATCGTATAGGCCGTCCCGATATTCTGAACAACGCAGCCGCAGTCCATCGGAAGGCCACCTGATGGTACTTGCCGTTTGGTTACAGCATTGATAAGCTGTTTTTCTCCACCCTGGGGATATTTTGCTTTCAGCTTTGCCAGGGAAATTTCCTTGAATTTATCCTGAGCAATCTTTTCGGATATTACCGCTATTGCATCGGGTTTGTTCTCTTCGATTCCGATCCATATTTTCGATGCGCCCAGAATCTTTTTAATGATCATGGCTCCACACAGCATTTCTTCGGTTTTTTCGAGCATAAGCCGGTGGTCTGCGGTCAGATAGGGCTCGCACTCGGCACCGTTGATAATAACCGTATCGATTGGCTTGTTGCTGGGCGGTGAAAGTTTTACATGAGTGGGAAAGGAAGCTCCTCCCATACCCACGATTCCGGCTGCTGAAATTTTCTGCACGATTTCCTGAGGTGCCGCCTCACGCCAGGGAGTGGGCAGAGGTGTGAATTCAACGGTATCATCATTACCGTCGTTTTCGATTTCCACCGCTGTCACCTGTTTGCCCAATGGATGAGCAAAGGGCCCCACAGATACGACTTTTCCGGAGACCGATGCATGCACCGGAGCGGACACAAAACCGCCGGCTTCCCCAAGCACCTGACCGATTTTAACCATATCATCGCGCTTAACCGCTATCTTTGCCGGTGCGCCGATATGCTGCGATAAAGGAATAATGACTTTTTCCGGGGCAGGAAGGGTTTCTATGTTGAGAGAGGCTGTTTGATCCTTGCAGTGTGAAGGGTGAACTCCGCCTTTAAAGCTAAATTTTCCGAACAATATGCATACCTCTTCTAATCAATCTATAAAAATAAAATTTGGGTACTTTGTGAGTGTATAAATGTGGTTAATTATGTTGAAAAATGACATAAAAAGTAGTTCTATCCCGGGGTCCAAGTCAAGATTGACCCCATTGAAAATAGGTGATTTAACAACTACCGTCAAACCACAAATAAAAATTTTCTCTTTTGGATTACGATTATAATTTAATATATTTAAATGAGTTATATATTGATATCCACCTTTGTCATGGAGCGGTATATGGGAGCTGCAGTCCGTCCTCAGCCGGTTAAACTTTTTCTGGCAATTACCTGTTCAAAAGACGCTGAGATTGATCGCTTATGGAAATACCTTAAAAAGAAATGGGGAGAAACCGATTTCAGTTATGGTCCGGTTTCCTTTGATAATTTTACCGATTATTACCGGAAAGAGATGGGAAGTAATCTTCAGAAACTCTATGTTACTTTTCCCGGAGTTATCGAAAGGGATTGTCTGGCAACAATAAAAACCTATACCAATTCACTTGAAAGCAAATTTCTTCGCTCCGATAAAAGATGCATCAATCTCGATCCTGGATTTCTGGCAAGAGACAAACTCGTTTTGGCATCGACCAAAGATTTTTTTCACAGGATATATCTGGCAAAGGGAATATATGCCGAAGTGACGCTCCATTTTCGGAAGGGAAAGTATCGATATTTTTCATGGACCTATCCGGACTATCGGGAACCGGAATTTCAGTCCTTTCTCGCCAAAGCCCGGGCCCGGCTTGTTAAAGAACTCAGAGAACCGCCGGCGGAGCAGTAATGAGCGGTCCTGTTTACAGCGTGTTTCTCCTTTGCTGTTCTGTTGCCGCGGCTGCCGCGGAAATTATCGGGCTTCTTATGCCCGACAGGATCCTTTCCCTGGTCGATCAGGATCCCGAAAAGGTTCAGGAGAGCAAATTCCCCCTTGCCATGGGAATCCTCTCATTATTCTATATAGCCGATATCCTTCTTCTTATTCTGGCAGATGATAAAGTCTTCAAAATGTATGGGTTTATTCTTATTGCTCTTTCATTAACCGTCTGGCTGTTCCGGAGCAGGCTGAAAAACCTGCGTTTCCTGATGATCGTCGAATCGACCCTCTGTCTGATCATACTCATCGATGTTATTCGGACTGTGGTCCGTAATTTTTTATAAAAAAGTAGACACGGCGGCTTAAACAGTATACAATCATACTGCCAAATATTGCCCGCCCAGGAAGTATACTTGATAATGAAGGTGTATGGTTATGTCAAAAGGAAAGACGGCTAAGACCCGGCAGAATGACTCACTCGATGAATTAAAACAGAAAGTCAAGCACCTTGAACAGGACAAATCCAAGCTTCAAAACGAGCTTCTGGGTACGGCCTCATTTTTAAGCAACATCCTCGAGACATCTTCAACAATTACTATCGTCGCAACAGATCTCGATCGGAATATCGTTTACTGGAACTCGGGGGCGGAAAATCTTCTCGGCTATACTGCCGAGGAAATGGTGGGTAAAAAGAAAGTGGATATTTTATACGAGAGCGACGATGTCCTGACCAGGCGAGCTATTGATGAAACCCGCAAGCATATTATGACTCATGGAGAAGCATGTTCCTGTGATGTTGTCGAACGCACAAAAGACGGTCGTCCGATATGGATCAAGCTGACCATGACCCCGCGATTCAACGGCAACGGTAAGGTTATCGGAATTCTGGGAATAGGCCAGGATATTACCGGACATAAACAGACCGAAAAGAAACTCAATTACAGTCTTCGAAAGCTCCGTCGTGCAGTAGGAGGGACTATCCATGCGATGGCCTTAACAGTCGAAAAACGTGACCCCTACACGGCCGGACATCAGCAGCGAACGACCGATCTGGCGCGGGCTATTGCTGCTGAAATGAACCTGCCCAAGGATACTATCGATGCGATCCGCATGGCAGGGGTGATTCACGATCTCGGGAAAGTTTATGTTCCTGCCGAAATACTCAATAAACCCGGCGCCCTGTCACACCATGAGTTTTCACTTATCAGATGCCATCCGGAGGCAGGGTATGATGTAATCAAATACATCGATTTCCCCTGGCCGATCGGACAGATCGTGCTCCAGCATCACGAACGTCTCGATGGCTCCGGGTATCCCCACGGATTAAAGGGCGATGAAATCTGTATGGAGGCGAAAATCATTTCGGTTGCGGATGTTGTCGAAAGCATGTCATCTCACCGTCCGTACCGTCCGGCTTGCGGTCTGGAAAAAGCTGTTACTGAAATTGAGAAAAATCGGGGTATCCTCTATGATCCCACGGTAGTTGATGCCTGTATAAAACTCATCTCCAAAAACGAATTCCAGTTCAAGGTCAACGAAGCGGCGGCTCGTACCTGGTAGTTAGGCTCTTTTCCTGGAGATTCCTGCGCTTTTCCTTACTAATATTGTATATTATTAACTCTTAAGTCATCCGATAAGTCATCCGAGTCTCTCAAAAACAACAGGCGTAATTTAAATAGTCTTTAAGGAGGAAGCATGAAAAGGATCTATCGCCTTGAAAGTGATAAAATGATTGCGGGTATCTGCGCAGGATTAGGGGATTATTTTTCGATTGATCCCACGATTATCCGTCTTGTTGCTGTATTTGTCTGTATTGCAACCGGTATCTGGCCTCTGGTTATTGCTTATATTGTTGGATGGATCATTATACCCGATAAATCGGAATTACCTGCCGGCGAAGAAACCAAAGAAGAGAATAAGACAGCCTGAGCGTTAAGATATTCCGGCTTCCGGCCATCCTCCCGACTTCCATGAGTCATTGTTCTACTTCATTGTGGCGCCTTTTTAATATGCCTTACCCAGGGCGATAAGTCTGCTTTATCTCGTACCTTGATTCACCCTCTGTGCTCATTCTGTGGGCATTCATATGCACAGAGCCGTGAACAGCCGCTTCCAATTATTACTGATCACAGTGGGAAAAATTGACATTCCTTTCCGGTATGTGTACAATATAATAATGGCGCCTATTGCATTAAAGGGAGATTTACAGCTCTGATGGATGTTGAATATGTAAATAAGGACATGCAGGATCTGATTGCCGATTATCGCAGTCTGAAAAGTGAGCGGGACCGGTTGAAATGTGATATGGACCGGATAATGAACATAACGTCCGGGATAATCTATATAATCGATCCGGACGGTTTCTTTACTTTTGTTAATAGAGGGGTAGAGGAGATCCTCCATTATTCACCCGATGAGCTTATCGGCAGGCATTTTTCCATGATCATGCCTCCCCGTGAGTATAAACGGGTGGGGCGGGGGAATGTCCTTCCTCTGCTGAAGGGTGTTGCTACCGGCAGTGAAGGAGCACCCGGTCTTTTCGATGAGCGCCGCACAAAAGAAAGGCGGACCAGGAACCTCGAAATACAGCTTTTAACAAAAGAAAAACGCAAAATTGAAGTTCTTGTGGGCGATGTTACCGGAATCATGTCGGCCGAGGGGGCATATGATATCGAGTGTGTGCATGGTAAAAGTTTCAAGGAAAAGTCATTTGCAGGAAGCCAGGGGATAATTTACGATATTACCCATTATAAACAGATCGAGAAAGAGAAGCGGGAACTTCAAAACCATTTGTTCGATGTTCAGAAGATGGATGCAATCGGGCGCTTTGCCGGAGGAATGGCACACGATTTAAATAACAAGCTGGGAGTCATTGTCGGATTTGCCGATATGCTCCAGAAGCGCAGGGGTGACGAGGATCCCGCTTTGCGGCGATATCTCGATACGATTATTGCTTCATCACAGAGTGCCGCCGAGTTGACCTCCCAGTTGCTTGCTTTTGCCGAAGAAGGAACGCAATTGATAACAAAAGTCGATTTTAACGATATGGTACAGGCCATGTCCCGATTGTTAAAGCCGACGGTAAAAAATCGGATCCGGATCAAACAGTTTTATCATGCCGAAGAGCCGTTCATATCGGGCGACCCAATGGAGCTTAAAAACAGTATGCTCGCTCTGGCCATGAGAATGACATCCATGATGAAGGACAAGGGAGACATCGTCTTGGCCACCAAAGATGTTACCGTGGATGACTCGTTTACAAAAGGGCATTCTGTTATCAGCAATTCAGGCGCCTATGTTCTTCTGACAATGATATTTACGGGAGTTGTGGGAGACGAATTCGCCAAAATGAAAAATCTGGATCAGAAGTATCTCCAGGGAACACTTAATGAAGACGGCGATACCGGAATACTGCGTATCTATCGATGTATCAGAAAACATAAAGGATTTATTGAAGTTACAAATGAGTCGGGAGTTGGAATAAAGTTTGATATCTATTTCCCCCTGGCGGATTAACGGCGCGGCTGCAACAGCAGTCGGTGCGCAAAATAACGTATGCCGGTAGTAGCACGAAAAGGGAATTATGGGCAATGACAGGTTTTCTTGATTCAAAAAGGGGTTGTATCCTATTTTTACAGTGCTGTTTTGATTGTTGTTTCCGCAAAAGTGCGCTTTTGTCAAGGTTTCAATTCAAAATCCATTGCCTCCACGTTCCGCAGTACAGTGCCGACAGGTGATTTTCGAGAAGGTCTGAATGAAAAAAAAGGGCTGGTCAGTTCTCCTAATCGACTCTACATCGTTGGTTCAGAGTCGTCGTATATATATTCCTCATATAGTCGCCATACTCCTGTTTCTTCTGTGTATTGGAGGACTTGCCGGTTTTGGTCGATGTATCTATGTTGTCGGTCATTATGCCTATTCAAAACTTGGCGTTGCCGGTGAGCAGAAAAAAAACAGTGATCTTATAAAGATTGTAAAATTTCTTCAGCGGCGCACCAAAGAAAGCTCCAGCGAAATAGAGCATCTGATTGCCTTCGAGGATAAGACCCGGCTTGAGTACGGCATGAACACGATCGGAGAAGATATTCATAAAGCCGGTGTTGGCGGACCGCCGAAAATCGAAGATATGATCATGGCATCGTTGATTGATCCGAAATTGGTGGAAGCTAATAACATCGAGAATGAAATATCACAGCTCTTTAATCAGATAGGCCTTCAGAAAAAGACTTTTTCCCGGATGGAGCATTACATATTCCGGCAGCATGACCGATGGTCCCAGCATCCATCGATCTGGCCCTGCGTCGGAAGGATTACATCCGGGTATGGATACCGAATACATCCTCTCTTCGGCTACCGGGCATTTCATGAAGGCGTTGATATAGCTAATAAAACCTGGACTCCTATATTTGCTACCGGTGATGGAATCATCAGTTTTTCGGGTACAAAACGCGATTTTGGCAATGTCGTCAAAATCACTCATAGCGGCAGCGGGTATGAGACGATCTACGCTCACCTGAAACAGGCTTCCGTTGTTGAAGGACATCCGGTTAAGCGCGGAGAGCTTATCGGCTATATGGGTAACACCGGCCGAAGCACCGGTCCTCATCTTCACTACGAAGTCAGAAATATGGGACGACATGTCAATCCCATGCACTATATTCTCCCTGTCGAAACTATCGTGAATTAATTACAGAATCACTAAGGCCTGGAGTTGTTGGCTGCTGGATTCCGGTCTCCGGGATCTTGACTTACAACACTTCGGCAGGCTCAGTATACCAGCTCAGTGCATCGCCTTCGACTTTTAACTTTCTTTAAAAGGAGTTATCTATGGTTACTCACACGGAAGTATCGGTAAAAACTCAGCAAAGAAATCAGATGAAAGATATTACCAGCCATGTTCAGGATGCTGTGGGGAATTCAAAGATATCGGATGGTATCTGTACGGTTTCCAGCATGCATACCACCGCTGGTGTAACAATCAACGAAAATGCCGATCCTGATGTTGTACGGGATATCTTATGGAAACTCGGCAGCCTTGTACCGGTGGAACGGGAATTTCATCATCGTGAAGGTAATTCCGACAGTCACATAAAAACATCACTTACAGGTCTGAGCGTGCAAGTTCCGGTGAAAAATGGTAAGCTTATACTGGGCACTTGGCAAAGCATCTATTTTTGTGAATTTGACGGTGCCCGTTCTCGAAGGGTAATGGTAACCTGTATGGGTGAATAGGAGTCTGGTTTTGAAACCCTTGCCGCTTTTCTTCTATGCAGTTAGTTTTCTTCTTTTATTTCGTGCAGCGGCTGCAACCGGGAGTGATACAATACTCTACACTGCCGAGTTGAATCAGCTTCCTGTAGGTGCCCGGGTTGCAGGAATGGGTGATGCGGGTGTGGCGGCATCACTGGATGCAGCATCGGCCTACTGGAACCCGGCATCGATCGCCTTTGTCAAAAAAATTCAGATACGGACCGAAGGAGCATTGCTCTATGGGGGATTATCAAAACACGGCGCGGTGGCCTTGCAGGTGCCGGTACAGCAGGATATTCACGTAGGTGCATCCTATATCCCCTTTTTCAGTGATCATATTCCGCAATACGATACGCTTCAAGGCGCCTATGATGAGCGTTTGGAAAATCCCGCGCTCAGATCTTCCGGACAACCGACACAGTATTTCCGAAATAATCAGCATATCGTCACGTTGACTGTGGCAAAACTTTTTGCTCTTGGTATCAATCGGTCATCGGGGATCGGGCGCTTTCCGTTGCCCCTGGATATCGGCGTAGGATGCAATTTCAAATCGTTCTGGCAGACCATCAGTCCCGGGGACAAGGTTCGGATGGGGATCAATATCAACTGCGATGCGGGGATCCTGGTGCGTCTGGGACTCGACTACGATTTAAAACAGAAAGCGGTCAACAGAGAAATCAGGCTCGGAGTCAGTATTCGTAATGCGTTACCGACAAAAATTGTATGGGTCCATTCGCCTTATAATTACGAAGAACCGGTTTACAACACCCAGCATTACGGGATTTCTTATCGCGATTTGTCAGGATTTTTATGGGGAAACTGGATCGTATCTCTGGCAATGCACCGGTCGTTAATTGAAGGGGGCAATCGCCATGATAATGATGGAGAGGGTATGGCGGAATATACTCAGACCTGGCATGCCGGAATTGAGGGTGAGTTCTGGGATCTGGTCGCTTTCCGGGGCGGTATATCGAATCGCATACCGACACTCGGCGCGGGCGTTCGTTACAAACGATATTCGCTGGATTATTCTTTCAGATTCGATAGAATTGAGTATTCACCGATCCGGGTGGCGTTGGCCATTTCGTTTTAGAGATGTTTGAATTTTTCCCGCTCGCCGTATAATTGTCCGATACGAACCGACAGTTTGTCTTCGACAACCGTTATTTCTCCTTTGGCAAGAAGTTTGCTCCCGATGAAGACATCAACCGGCTCACCGGCCATCCGGTTGAGCTGGACCAGACCTCCCTTTTTCAGGGCCAGAAGTTCCCGGACATTCATTTTGGTTTGTCCCAGCTGAACCGATATCGGCATATTGACATCAAGAAGCATTTTTATGGTATTTGCCATTTCTGTTCCCCTGATAAATCTATCGATAAACCATATTCTATTAAAACTATCGGTATAAACCTGAAATTTCTTTAAGAAGATCTCCGAAAACAATACCGAACAGGGCCATAAAGGCGATAAAAACAGCTGCCGTAATGATCATTATAATAAAAGGCACGAAAATAATTGCAAATGCACGAAGTCTGGAGATAGAATACACTTTATGGAATCCTGAAATACACAGGATGATAAACCAGATTCCTCCGATCAGTTCGCCGGCCAGAGGAATAATAACTGCAAGTGAACTTACTTGACTGTAGCAGAGAATGGCAAACGTCTTATGGAGTGCTCGTTCTTTGGCCCGGAAAATGAAAAAGAGGAAATGAAAGTAGAGGCTGAGTATTCCTACCTCGAGGGTAACAAGGAGAGGGGTCAGCAAAAGATAGACTCCCGATGTGTTCGATTGGGCCAGTAATTCGGGAGGAAACCAGGTGTAAAGAAATGATTGTCCGATCGGAAAATATTCCCAGATGAGCGCAATCACGCCGGCCAGAGACCCGGTAATCAGAGCAAAGAGCCATGCTGTTTTAGTCTGAGATGACAGGGCGAGTTTTGAAAAGAACGTGTCGGGACTAAGCAGAAGTTCTTTGCAGGTAAGGTAGAGTGCTTTAAATATACCGAAATTTCCGGCATCTTCCCAGGGGATCGAATCGAGACGGCGGAGTGGTCGTGTCGACTCGTCGACAGACATATCGCTGTATCCACAGGAAGAACAAAAAGTAAAATCGGGGCCCGAATGGAACGGCTGGCCACATCGAGGACATTTCATTGTTCGGTACTTTATCGGGAAAAATGTTGAAAATGTTACTTTACAAATTTAAAATACTATTTAACTGGAACTCACTTTGATATATCGTGGTTGCAATGGTTCGAAATATATTTTACCTTTTCAGGTATTGTTCTGTTTAATATAATGATTGTAGCACAAATGAGGAAATTATGCATCCTTTTTTAAAAATTCATGGGGGAGACAGGTAAATGATTGTTGTTACCGGGGGAGCTGGATTTATTGGAAGTGCATGTGTATGGAGCCTTAATAACAAAGGAAGAGACGATATTCTTGTCGTCGATCATCTGAATACATCCGAAAAGTGGAAAAATCTTGTCGGCCTCCGCTATCTGGATTATTATGACAAGGACGATTTTATTGTCAGTCTCCAAAAGGGGGATTTCGGAGATTCGATTGAGGCGATCATCCATCTGGGCGCCTGTTCATCGACTACCGAAAAGGACGCCGGTTTTTTAATGGAGAATAATTATCGGTATACTCTGCGTATCGCACTCTGGCGGGAGCAGCACCCGAGAGTTCGACTGATCTACGCATCATCGGCAGCAACGTACGGTGATGGAAGCAGGGGGTATTCCGACGATCACGACACGTTGGCGACATTGAAGCCGCTTAATATGTATGGGTATTCAAAACACCTTTTTGATCTTCAGGCCTTACGGCGAGGCTGGCTTTCCCGGATTGTCGGTTTGAAATATTTCAATGTTTTTGGACCCAATGAGTCGCATAAAGGTGATATGCGGAGCGTTATCAACAAAGCTTTTCCCCGTGTTCGGGATGAAGGGGTTATGTCCCTGTTCAAATCGTATGATAAGCGGTACAAGGATGGTCAGCAGCAGCGGGATTTTATCTATATCAAAGATGCGGTTGAGATGACCCTTTATTTCCTTTATAACCCTGATATTAACGGCATTTTTAACATTGGAACCGACAAGGCACGCACCTGGAACGATGTTGCCGGGGCACTGTTTGGTGCGCTGGATAAAAAGACTGTTATTGAATACATACCCATGCCGGACACTTTGCAGAAAAAATATCAATATTTTACTCAGGCTGATCTGACGAAGCTTCGTGATGCCGGATGTGATTATGAGTGCAGATGCCTGGAGGATTCGATCCACGATTACGTCGTTAATTTTCTGTGTCGTGATGCATATCTTTCAACATTTGAGTAATCAGGACTTTTCATGATGAATTCGATCTCTGTTTCCCATTCTTCCGACAGCCTTCAAGCATTCGTATTTGTTCCTGATATTCTGGAGAATGATTATCCCTCGGTGGAGGCGATAAAAAAGCGTCTTGCCGACTATTCGGTTGTTTACGGCATTAACGAGGAAATTATTCGGAAGATGGTTGCCGGTAAGGTATGCAATAGGAAGATTGAGATTGCGAGGGGAGTTCACCCGCAGCCCGGTAAAGACGGCCGGTGCGAAAT
This sequence comes from Chitinivibrionales bacterium, assembly GCA_014728215.1. Classification (NCBI taxonomy): domain Bacteria; kingdom Pseudomonadati; phylum Fibrobacterota; class Chitinivibrionia; order Chitinivibrionales; species Chitinivibrionales bacterium. The sequence continues at coordinate 83,494 of WJLZ01000215.1, read as the reverse complement.
ACTGTTTGAAAGCACAGCGAAGAGAAAACCTAAAGTGTTGGAGAACGGTCGGGTTGATCACAAAGATCTCCAAATTATCATTAACGTCAGCAAAGGTACCCCTCTTGCCAGGCGGATACCTCCGGAGTCGGGTAAACCAGGACGATCGGTGACCGGAAAACCGATTCCCGCACCTGCGCCGAAGGATGCTTATCTCCATCCCGGAAAGGGGACCGAATTTTCACCCGAAAATCATGACCTTCTGGTAGCCTCTATTGATGGGGCGGTGTCGCTGCAGAAGGGGAATGTAATCGAGGTGAAAAATGAAAAGACGATTACTTCCAATATCGACTATTCAACCGGCAATATTGTTTTTGCCGGAGACCTGATTATCAGGGGAACGGTGAGGGCAGGATTTACTGTCGAAGCTGAAGGAGATATAATCATCGATCGGAGTGTCGAAGATACTGTTGTCACCTGTAAGGGCGACATGGAAATAAAGGGTGGAGCGGTCGGCTCCGACAAAGGGCTTCTGAAATGCAATGGATCCCTAAAAACCCGCCATATCGAACATTTTACCGTCGAAGCGGGAAATGATATCATTATTGCCGAAGATGCTATTCATTCGAACCTGCGGGCAGAAAACGTTGTAACGGCAAAAACACTGTTTGGCGGAATGATTCAAGCCGGGGTTGGCATTGAAGCCGTTATGATCGGTGCATCGGCCGAAACAAAAACAGTAGTTCATATCGGCGGGGTTTATGAACTGATCCAACAGAAACATTCGCTCTTGCGCCAGTTGATTCAGGTTTCCGAAAAAACCGGATTGGCCAAAGAAATGATGTATAAACTCGTAAAAGAAAACATGGATACCGAAGGTGAATTACCGCAAAATGTGCTGGACCGCTTTAACACCTTGAAGAATAAGCGAAAAGAATGTATGATAAAGTGTAACAAGCTGCAACATCAGCTGGATACACTGGATACCCGGATTGAGGCATTCCCCCGTCCGTATATAAAAGCCAGAAAAATTTATCCGGGAACGGTAATACAGTTCGGCACTTACGAGAAAGTGATTAAAAAAGAGGCTGTTAATATACACATTACAGTTGAAGATGAAAAAATAGTATTTATGTAGCGGTATAATCTGATTGCAGAATACCTTCTTCGAAAAGTAAGATGGTCCATATCAGGACATTTGTCGGTAAAGGAGCGGTGGTTGTGGTAATGGAGAAACGGAAAAATTTTTACTCGCTGCTGTCAGCATGCGTGCTGCTGTGTTTCGCTTTGGGCAGTGTTACTGCCGAAGAGGCTTCGGATTATATTCACTATCGATTGGGTATTAAATACAAGAGGGAAAATGATCATGGGCGGGCTATTGAAGAGTTCCGGAAAGTGCTGGCTGCCTATCCCGATAATTACAACGCCTATATGCATCTTGCCGAAATTCGCAAAATGCAAAACAGACCTCGCCTGGTTATTTATAATTTAAAGAAATCCCTTGCCTATAACCCGGGGTGGGGCAAAGCCCATAAGCTTTTGGCCGACGCTTATGAAGCCGACCGTCAGTATCAGAAAGCCATTATGGAGCTGCAGTTATACCAGCAGGCGTGCGATCCTGCCGAACGGGACAGTGTGCAGAATAAGATTGATAATTTAATTCAACGGGTAACAGGAAAGAGCATGTCCGGAACATCCGGTGAAACCGGGCAAACGGTTTCGGAATCAAAGGCTTCGGGGGCTCCTGTCAAAAGCAGCTCCGGTTCCCGGGCGCCGCGACGGTCAAAATCATCAGGTGTCTCGCAGAAAGCTGAGGAGGCATTTGAGCAGGGTGTCCTTTTATACAGCGAGAAAAAATATGACGAGTCACTTCAACATTTAAAGCAGTGTCTGCGCTATCATCCGGGCCATCCAGGCGCCTATTACTATGCCGCACTTATTCGCCGTCGCCAGGGAAAAAATCAAATGGCGAAAATCAATTTTCTGAAATCCCTTTCTTATCCTGAGCTTGGCTATAACGCCCATTTTTATTTGGGCAAAATTCTCGGTGAAGAAAAAAATTATGCCGAAGCAATTAAACATTTAACCAAATATACCAACAGTACCGATTATGGCGCCGGCAAAGAGGAATCCCGGGCGCTTATTGCCCTCTATAAAAAGGCGATGAAAGATCCCTCCGCCGAAGTTCCTGTTGTTGATGTCAAGGGTATCGGTGAAGAGCATCTTCGGGATGAAATCGAAAAGATCGGTCCTGAGGTTCCTTACAACCTTATTGAAGTCCGTATCGATGCGTTGCTGTCCATGACGATTGTGGATACCCTGACCGATCCCGGACAGGCCATGCTGAAGGGGGTCCGAGAATTTAACAAGGGGAATTTTGACAAGGCGATCAAGGAATTTAGAGAGGTTCAGGTCTCCTATCCTACCGCTGATGTTGCCGCTCATTGTATTTACGATGTGGGGGTGTGTTACCTGAAAATGGGACTCTTTACGAATGCCGATAATCAGTTCCAGCAGATTATCGATCGATATCCGTCCCATCCCCTGACAAGCCGGAGTTTATTCCTGAAAGGGCTCTGTTTTCTGGAAAAGGGTGAGTCGGCGGTGGCCGAAAAAATACTGCGCAGTTTTATCAGAAAATATCGGAGTCATGAGTGGGCGGGTAAGGCCTATGAAAATCTTGGCGACGCCTATGTCGATCTGGAACAGCATAAAAAAGCTATCGATGCCTATTCCCAGGCGGCTGTGCTTGCAGCCAACGGCGCAGACAAAGTTTATGCCCATCACAAAGCCGGAACCTGCTATCTGGAAGTTAATAATGCTTCACGAGCAGTTGCCAATTTCAAGAAAGCCATCGAGGAAGGTGAATCGGAAAAGGTTTATGAACGGGTTCCCGATTCTTATTACAAAATTGCCGATTATTATTATCAACAGAAAAAATATGAAGAAGCGATGAAATATTATAAACAGGTAACGAGGAAATATTCCAAATTTCAGGAAACTCCCTGGGGGCTTTTTCAAATCGGCAATATATATAAAAGCACCCGGGATTATCAAAAGGCGATTGAAACATACCGGAATCTTCTCGGAAAGTACCCCGATGATTACTGGGCCCGCCAGGCAAAATGGAAAATGGAAGATACGATCTGGGAGCACGAATACCAGGCGATTTTGCAATAAAAATACACATTATGAATAATACCGCGCTCATACATGAATTGAAAGATTCCTTTGCCCGGCAGCTTACATGGTACCGTCAACTTGACGGCCTGGTAAGTAAAGCATTGAGTTCGATAATTTTATCCCGTGGTGATCTTTCGCAGGTAATGAGCGGTATGGGTGAAAAACAGGAACTTTTAGATGCCATTACTCAGGAGCGGGAACGGATACAACCCACAATCGGAGAATGGCAGGAACGCAAAACTGAATTGAGCAGGGCGCCTGAAGCTGCTGAGCTTACATCGCTTTTCGATCAGACCGAAGAGACCATAAAGAGCTTTTTAAAAAATGAAGAGCAGCTAAAGACCTATCTGGAACATCTCATTGCCAGGGAGGGTTCGAACACCTGATGTCATCACAAGGAGATCCCCGGAATTCGATTTCGGATATGTCACCCGAAACTATTTCCATTCTTCAAAATGCATTTACCGAATTTCAGGAGCGGGCTGAAAAACTGAGCGCAGCTTATGCAGCCATGCAGGAAGATTTTCGCAAGGTAAACCTTGAACTCGACAAGAAGAATGATGAGCTTGCGGTCAGCCTGGCCCGCCAGGAAGAAATACAGACCTACCTGAGCAGTATCCTTGAGAGCATGAATAATGGAGTGATCGGTGTCGATATAATGGGCAAGATCACCCACTTTAACCAGGCCGCTTCGGATATAACCGGTTATAGTCCCGATGAGGTCGTGGGGAAATCCTATGCGGATTTTTTCCAGACCAGAGATGATGGTGGGCCGACGCTTCTTGATACTTTGTCGAGCGGCAAGGAATTGGCCCTGGATGAGAAGGTTATCTGGGCTAACGACGGCAATCCCATACCGGTTTCCTATCAGACCTCTATTCTGAAAGAGAAAAAAGCCGGACTCCTGGGTGCGGTCGAGATATTCAGTGATATTTCACGGATTAAGGCGCTGGAAGAAGAAATGCAGCAGGCCCGAACCATGGCTGCAGTTGGTGAAATGGCGGCAACCGTTGCCCACGAAATCCGGAACCCTCTCGGCGCCATGGGGGTATGGGCGGGGCTTCTTGAGCGGGATCTGAAACCGGAGGACCCCCAACGAAAAACAGTGAGTAAAATTATCGAGGGTCTGGCCCGTCTGAATCGTATCGTATCCAACCTTCTGGTATACTGCCGCCCTGTGAAGGCTGAATTGCGCAGGATAAACATGAAAGAGCTTTTAAATGAAATAATTGATTTTGTGGAAATCGAAATAGAACGCCGGGGGCAGGACGTTGCCATACAAAAAGAGTGGCCTTCCAGGGGGGAATTGCTTGTTGGTGCCGATCCCGAGAAACTGCAGCAAGTTGTCATGAACCTCTGTTTAAATGCAGTGCAGGCTATGCCGGAAGGAGGAACCCTGACGGTTACGGTCGATCAGTCTTCGGAGAGCCAGGGGGGGTACATTTCATTCGCCGTCACCGATACCGGTATGGGAATAGAAGAAGAACGGATGAACAAGATATTCGATCCTTTTCATACAACCAAGGAGAACGGAACAGGTCTCGGTCTTGCAATAGTAAAGAAGATGGTCGAATACCATTCCGGGCATATCAGTGTTTCCAGCACGCCGGACAAGGGAACCACATTCAAAGTCTTTTTGCCACGAGCCGAAGCGTAATACGAGGAGAGAATTCATGGCCAGAGAGCACATTCTTGTTGTTGATGACGATTCTTTATTCAGGGAATCGATTATAGAAATACTGTGCCGTCAGGGATACGATCCCGAACCTGCGGCAAATGGTGAGGAAGCGATCAGAAGTTTTCGCAGTGGTGTTTTCGATCTTGTGATCTCGGATATGAAAATGCCTGGAATGTCGGGTATCGAACTTCTTGAAAAGATCAAGCAGATGAACGGCGATATTCCTTTTCTCATGGTAACTGCCTTTGGTGATGTTAATACTGCGGTTGATGCAATGAAAAAGGGCGCAAATGATTATATCCAGAAAACGAATAATCTTATCGATGAACTGGAATTTTCGGTCAAGCGGTTACTGGAGTACCGGCTGCTGGTAAGGGAGAACAAGCAGCTCAAGACCGCACTCAGAAAGCAGTATATGTATGTGGGAAGGAATGAATCTGTTGAAAAGATCAGAACACTTACCGACAAGGTGGCGCCGAGCCGTTCGACGGTTCTGATATCCGGTGAATCGGGTACGGGTAAAGAGCTTGTCGCCCGGTCGATTCACTGTCTCAGCAATCGATGTCGGAATCCTTTTATCAAAGTTAATTGTGCGGCACTTCCCGAGGGGCTTATCGAATCCGAATTATTTGGCCATGAAAAGGGAGCCTTTACCGGGGCCATGAAACAGAAAACCGGGAAATTTGAGCTGGCTTCGGGCGGCACGATTCTTCTTGATGAAATCGGGGAAATGCCGGCAACAGTGCAGGCAAAACTGCTTCGAGTGCTTCAGGAGCGGGAGATCAACCGGGTCGGCGGCGAGGAGTCGATAGAGGTCGATGTGCGGGTTGTTGCGACAACAAATCGCGACCTGGACAACGATGTTGCCAAGGGACGGTTCCGGGAAGATCTTTTTTACCGGCTCAATGTATTTCATATCCTGCTCCCGCCGCTGCGGGAACGAAAAGACGACATCCCTGAGCTGGTCGAACACTTTGTCAAAAAATATAACGATGAAAACGGATTCAGTGTTGAGGGCCTGGGAGAGGGTGCTCTGGAGAAACTCAGAGACCATGGTTGGCCCGGCAATATCCGTGAACTCGAAAATACCATCGAACGTGCCGTTGTTTTGACCAGGTCGGGGCTGATCGATGACGGTCTTCTGGAATTCAAAGGAAATGCGCGGGAAAAACAGTCCAATGCATTTAATATTAAACCCGGACTGACTGTCGCGCTGGCAGAAAAAGAATTGATACTCAGAACACTCGAACATTGCAGCCAGAACCGTACGAAAGCGGCCCGGATGCTGGATATTTCCATTCGGACCCTCAGGAACAAACTCAAAGAATATGCCCTGTCTCCCGGCTGACTCGGTTAAATGCATTATCCTTATATATCTTCATATATCTTCTTGACTTACCTTACGATAAACCATATCATTATAGGTGAAATGTTTCCGTCTTTTACCATGATGAAGACCGGAAGAGCAATCTTTTGCTGCGCCTGAAAAGGACGACCATATGCTCGGTATCAGTACAAAATCCATTATATATAAAACCATAATCCTTTACATTTTTGTAACGATTCTCAATATCACCATTTTCAATATCATGGTATATGAGAATCAGACCGATCTTATCAGAGACAATGCCATTTTGAGCAGCCAGCATATGGCATCGAGTCTCAAGTATCGTATCGATAATATAATCAGTAATAATGGTGATTTGACAACTGTTACTGTGAACAAGATTCTGAGAGAAGCCGCCGCCCTCGGAATCAGAGATATGACCATTTTTACCGAGGGCGGGAAAGTTATTGTCGATATACGGAATAATCAGTCTACCGGCAAAAAGGAGGCTGATGTTACCGATCTAAAAATGATCAATATGGCAATAACCAAACGGGGATTCGAAGACAAACTTTTTTACAATCGGATCCATAAGAGCTCAAAAACGATCGACCTCTATATTCCCTTTACCTACGAAGTCGATAAGATCGGTGTGGCATACATAACCCTGGCCATGCGTGATATCGATGAAGCTATGGGTAATCTGCTATGGCAATGTGTTCTGATTGCCATTCTGATTATTGCCATTCATCTTGTATTTGCCTGGCTTCTTTCGAAAATGATTCTCATACCACTGCGGAACCTGAATGAGGCGACTCATTCTATTGCACAGGGTAATCTGGATATCCGTGTGCCGATTGTGCGGGATGATGAAATCGGTCACCTGGCATCGTCGTTCAACGAAATGAGTGTGGCTTTGCAGCGAATGCGTGATGAAGCCAAGGGCGCCAACCCACTCACGGGTCTGCCCGGAAATATCACTATCGCTCAGTATATCGATGATTGTTTGAGTGCAGGCAAGATTATATGCGTTCTCTATTGCGATCTTGACAATTTCAAGGCTTATAACGACAAATATGGATTTACAAAGGGTGATGAGGCCATTTTGTATACCCGTGATTGTCTTGTTGCGGTTTCGAAACGGAAAGACATGCGCAATGTTTTTATCGGTCATGAAGGTGGCGATGATTTTGTCGTGGTTACCGAATATGAATACTGGGAAGCCTTTGCCAAAGCCTTTATAACCACGTTCGACCGTGGTATCTATCAGTTTTATAACAGTGTCGATGCCCGGAACGGATTTATCGAATCCATCAACCGGAAAGGGGAGCGGCAGCGTTTTCCGCTCATGAGTGTATCGATCGCTATTGTTACCAACAAAACACGGCCTTTCAGACGGCATGCAGAGATGATTCAGGTTGCGGCTGAAGTGAAAAAACATGTGAAAAACATGGATGGCTCCTGTTATGCTATCGACCGGAGAACAGGATCGATCAGTCCGACCCAGAGAATCGCTACCCCGCCCGGGAGAAACACAATCTCTACCAATGGTTGATTATTATGAGTGCTGCAATGAAAATAGTCTCTATGGTCCTCATCATTGTCGCCTCTGTCGGCTTCAATATGGGCCTGGTCGATATCCGTTTTGAAGAACTCCGGTATCTCCTCGATAAAATTGTTGTTGATGAAAAAGCCGGCCAGACTTTCGGTATTGTGGCCAAATACGAACTCATCAAGCAGAGAATACTGTATGGTGAAGAAAACATTAAGAGCTTCGAACTCGAAGCCAAAGTCGCCGCTCTTACCTCGAGTGGGCAGGCCGAAAAACTGCAGGAAAACAAACAGCAAAAATTCTATCTTATCCCAATTCGAATAATGCTCAACGGTATCCGGTTTGTGCTGGGAAAAGAACCAATCAAACCAAAAGAAGAAAATCAGATATTAAAAGTGCTGGAAATCGGCTATTTCTGGGAACGAAACAAGAAATATCCCGAAGCCATCAAGATTTATGATCAGGTAATGGAAAATCCCGGACTTACGCCGGAAATAAAATCGGCCGTTATGGCCCATAAGGCATTTTGCCATTCGATGCTCAGTGAGTATTCGGTCGCAAAGGATATTTACGAAAGAATAATCAACGTCTATCCAGAAACGGAGGCCGGAATACTCTCCTGGAAACTACTGGACTTTATCGAATCGATGGAAGAGGAGCGGACATCGGTTAAGGCCCAGAAAGATCTTTCGGATTTTGAGAAGGCAAAACAGTTTTATATGCTGATGGATTATCGTAATGCAATTAGATATTTTTCGATCTTCTTTCAGAAAAATCCTTCATCACGACTGGAGTGGGAGGCACGGTATTTCAAGGGACGGGCTCATGAAGAGATGGGGGAGACCCAGGAGGCGACTACCGAATATTACCGGGTCATGCGCAATGATAAGAGCCGTGTCTGGGCAAAACAGGCCAACCGGCGGATGATTATGCTTGGTGAATTTTACGAACACAAGCAGCAGATGGCTGAAGAGGCGCGGAAACAACTGGCCAAGTATCAGGACCAGGCATTTATGGACCGGCTTGAACAATTTGCCGATCTGGTGGAAGAAAGCTCTTTACGAAAAGAACTTCTTGGAAGCAAGTCCCAAAAAGAGATAACCGCCTATGCGGTTGATGACAGTCTGCTGAAGCTTATCAATAAAATCGGGAGTCTGGACCTGACCGGTGAGAAAGAAAAGAAAAAACACCGAGAACTCGAAAAGATGAAACGGGAGCTGATGGCAAAAGGTTCACTTCCAAAGGGAGAAATAAAGGAACTCGAGCGGCTCACGGCACTCAAAGGCAATCCCTACCGCCGTCCGACAGCAATTAAGCGGATTATCGATGAAAATTCATCACAGTTAAGATATCTCTACAACAAACGCCTTCGTACAGGAAACAAACTTTCGGGGAGAATGGAAGTTGAGATACGGATTGCTGCAGCGGGTAATGTAAAAAGCGCAAAAGTTCTCCGTTCGGATATCGGTGATGGAAGCTTTGAGAAATCCATTACCCACAGAATACTCACCTGGCGGTTTCGACCGGTCCCCGATAGTCTGGGAGAGCTGAAAGTAAACTATCCCTTCGAGTTTTACGAAGAAAACAGTTATTGATTGTAAGGATAAACTGCCGGAGAACAGAGCACCCGATTTTACAAACAAAGGGTTTTATTCGGTTATCTCACCTATGCGCCCAGCCCGGTTGAGATAGGTGTCGTGGTCTGCTACTTTCTGCTTGTTGCTCCTGAGAATTCTGTCAAAGCTGCTCCACTCCTTTTTCGTGATCTCCTGTATCCGTGCAACGGCATCATCGGAACTAAAGAAAGTATAATAATCATATTTTTCCAGAACATCCGCAGCAAGTGGAACATCTTCGGTAAGAAGAACCGCTCCTGCTGTCATTATATCAAATACCCTCGGACTGATATGAGCATCCAGGGGGGCTTGTTCCGGCGATGATATCGAGAGATTGAGCCCGATTTTGGCAGAGCATATAATGCTGCGGTGCTCTTCTGCATCAACCCAGCTTCCCTTCACAACACATCGGCTCAGAGGGCCGGAATAGGAAGACCATCCTTTACCACCGATAACACAGTCGATGCCTTTTTCGGCACAGTGTTCCAGGAAACGGATACGGTATTCGGAAGGAAAACCGACAAAGGCAATGTCATGGATTTTGTCGGTTTGGGGGAGCGGAGCACCCAGAGGTCCTGTTGCGGCAGTGGGAAGGAATTCATAGTGAACATTATACCTGGAACAGGCGTCTTTGATTTCACCTTTTTGTATGGCAAGGAAGTAATCATATCCCTCGATAATGTTTTTCCAGTAGTCGGCGACTCGGTAATCTTCATAAAACCAGTGAATCGTGGTTATGCCCTGTTTTTTCAGAAGTGTTGCAGCGAACAGGGTAACGGGACTGAATGCAGGCACGAGAAGATGAGTCGCTTCGAAATCGAGGCACTGCACGATGAGGAGCTGATTGACAAGATCGACCGAAAGGTTTTCATCAGGATTTTTCAGAATTCCCTTGAAGGCATTACTGTACTGTTTTGTATCGAAAATTTTTACCCTGTTTTCACCTAAAAGGGTTGTGAATGCTGTGGCAGTTTCGCGGCCGGCCGACCGTGCCGCGCCATCGGGGGGAATGGTAATAATCCATCGTGTCATAGGAGATCATCATGCAGCGTCACCGAGCAGATCCCTCCACTTTTTTGCGCCTTTGCCAGGGCAACTTTGTTTGCAAATTCGGCGGCAATAAAGGGATCGTCACCTCGAGCGATACGATGGAGAAATCCACCGTTGAAAAAGCTTCCGATAAGAGTCAGGTCTTTGATTGAACTTCCCGCATCGGGCTGCGGATACTCTTCGACTTTACCGTCATACCCGATCATGCATCCCTGGGGACCGTTTTTTACCACGACAATGGAAACCCCGCGATCCCAGAGAAACCCGATAACATCGAGAGGACGTTCGTATCCGAAAAGCGCCTTGGTTTCATCGGGGGCCGAAGGAAAGATGACATCAATTAAGGGGAGGACACTCCATAACCCTTCCTTGGCATCATCGAGCGACCATCGCTGCAGCCGAAGGTTGGGATCATAGGCGACCATGATATCGTTACGGTGGGCATAGTGAAATGCCTTGAATACCGTATGGCGGGCCGCTTTGGATATCGACTGAAGTTCGCTGGATGCATACACAATTTTAGAATTATCCACCAGGTCGTCATAGACCATCGCCGGGGAAAGATGTTCAGAGGCATTTCCCGGCCGGTGGTACAGATATTCCCGTTGATCCTGGCTCCGGGAGTTACAGAAGTAAATCCCGTTATAACCGTTGCAGGTAATGACATGATCGATATTAACTCCCTGGGAGAGAATGCGGTCTCTCAGGAAGCTGTGAAACGGGTCCCGTCCAACCGCAGAAATCAAGGAGACGGTCGAGCCGAGTTTGGCTGCAGTTGAGGCAACGTAAATATCGGCTCCCCCAATATCTTTCTGAAATTCGGTGCTATGGATAATCTCCCGCTCGCTGCGGAATTCGACAAATGCTTCGCCGATAACCAGAAGGTCGATGTCACGAAACGGCATTGCTTTCATATAAGAGTGTCCCTTATCCGATTTTTAAAACGGAGAAATAATATACGATCGGAGCGGGTCCTGTTCATCCTGTGAAAGTTCGGTAAACTGCATGCCCCATATATACGAATCATCTTCTTCCCGGGACCAGACAATCTTACCTTTGCACTGAGATTCACCATAGGGTGTACGAACTGCAAAGGCTACTTCGGATCCCGGTTCAAGCTCCAGACCTTCATGGGGACCGTCAAGCTTGAATCCCGCTCCCAACTCAGAAACATCCCGCATGAGAGCCCGATACTCTTTTCCGTTGATCGAAAATGTTGATGGACTGAACGTTACCAGCTTTCTTCGCTGGACACGCCTGCGCTCATTTCCTTGGTATGATGACATGGGCACGACTCCTTAAAATAACAGCAAACATTTATTCGGCGGCAACTTTTGTGGAAAATTGCCGTATCATTTTTTCAATTTTTTCTTTTCGGGCCAAACAATCGATCCATTCCTCGGGAATACTCTCGAGTCCGTATTCGGCGCCCGCCAATCCTCCTGCCAGGATACCGGATGTGTCGGTGTCAAGGCCTGAATTTACAGAGGCCAGAACAATATCCCGTGTGGTCGTATGATTCATAAAAGACCATAAAGCAGCCTCCAGAGTATCGACAACATAGCCGGTCGTATTGATCTGCGCTGCTTTGCAGGAAACAATATCCCCCGAAAGGATACGGTCAAAATGCTCAATCTCATTTTTGAACGGTTTTTGCGATTTATAATAGCGGCCGGCTTTTTCGACGGTTTGAGCAAAGGCTTTCTCTTTCGGGTTTTCCGAAAAGAGATTTTTTATTAATAACGAATAGATTCCGCAAGCCATCATCGAACGGGGATGGGCATGAGTAATTGCGGATATTTCGTGGACAGCCGCAAGGAACTCATCGATGTCTTTTTTCATAAAATAGAGTGCCGCAGGCAATATGCGCATCAGGGAACCATTGCCGTTATCTTCTTCACCCGCACAACCGGATTTGCGGGCATCTTTGCCCGATCGGAAATTTTCAAGTGCCACGTAGGTTACAATCCCGCAATCAAAAACATGGCCGTTAGCGGTCAGGTGAGAACTGAAAAGCCACCGGCAGAATGTCCGGGCAATATCTTCGAGATCATACCCCTTACATAAACTCTCGATTGTACAAAGTGAGAGAGCGGTGTCGTCGGACCATGTTCCTTCAGGCTGGTCGTAACGGCCGTATCCCAGCATGTTCTTAACCGAACAAAGGGATAATTCTCGGCTGGTAGAGTATTCGACTGGCACACCAAGAGCATCGCCGATTATTCCTGCAATTATTGAAGATCTGATTTTCGCTTTAAAATCCATTGAATTCGGTCAGACAGTATTCTGTATCTTGTGTTCGCTTTTGCACCAGGGAAAATCGCTTAAATGCGCCTGTATCGCTTATGTACGGCTCGATAAACCTGGCAGTGAGTATGAAAATAGTATGCAGAACCGCTATTTATCTAATATATATAAGGACTATAAACAAAAGACTTATATTAATTATACATTACTTGTTTTATTTTATGACTCTTAAAAAATATTTTTTACCTATTTATATCTTAGCACAGGGAAAAAATTTACATGATTGTTCTTGCAGATACAAATATCCGCATGGCTGAAAGCGCCTTTTCTCAGTTTGGTACCGTGAATTGTATGCCGGGGCGGGAGATAACAAAGGAGCATCTGAACAATGTCGGGATGCTGATTGTCCGCTCGGTGACCAGGGTTGGTGAAGAGCTTCTCAGAGAAACACCGGTGAAATTTGTCGGCACGACCACTATCGGAATCGATCATATCGATACCGGATATCTCAGAGATGATAATATCGGATTTGCATCCGCACCGGGATCCAATGCCGATTCTGTAGCCGAATATGTGGTTTCGGCATTATTCCATCTTAACAAGGGAAGCGATTTTAAAGGGAAAACCATTGGAATAATCGGTGTGGGAAATGTCGGCAGCCGGGTGTGCGCCCGAGCCCGGACTCTGGGGTTCCAATGCCTGCTGAACGATCCGCCAAAAAAGAAGAGGACCGGATGTGATATCTTCCGGGAGCTTCCGGAGGTCCTGGGGCAGGCCGACATAGTGACTGTTCACGTTCCTTTGGAAAATGAGGGCGAATATGCTACTCGTCATATGATAAACGACAGCTTTTTATCAATGATGAAAGAGGGAGCGATCCTGGTGAATACCAGCAGGGGGAATGTCTCGGATGAAGATGCGATTGTAAAAAACCGCTCAAAGCTGGGGGGATGTGTTCTTGATGTGTGGCAAAACGAGCCGGATCTTAGCGAGAAGACCCTTTCTGTTGCCGATATCGCTACTCCCCATATCGCCGGATACTCGATAGACGGCAAGATTCGCGGAACCAAAATGGTCTATGATGCTGCATGTGCTTTCCTTTTCAAAGAAAATAAATGGGACGCTGGAGATTACCGGAAAGAGGGAACGCAGTACTCCATCGATCTTAAAGAGAGCAGTGATCCTGTTTTTGATGCAATGCGTTTCGTTTATCCTATCATGGAAGATGACGCTGCTTTGCGGGAAATTACCTCGAAAAAAGCAGAGGAACGGGCTTCGTATTTTGACTCACTCAGAGCGAATTACGGCGACCGGTATGAATGTCTAAAATATTCGGTCGTATGCTCAAAGGGGCAGGAGAGAGAAGCCGGTATTCTGAAAGGACTTGGTTTTTCGGTCGTTATCGATTGATTTATCAGTGTCTAAATGATGATCAGGGTAAAAATGAAGGAGGAGTGGACAAAGGATTTGGTTGTCTGCAAAGCCCTGTAAACTTGAAAACAACCGCTTTTTCTACCTATTTTGTAGGAGCATTACATCAGAATTTGTTATTCTGAGCCATCCTTAATGCGACAGCACACAGATACATGAAATTGATAACGCTTTGATGGAAGCGTTTCGGATATCAGTTCGTGCGAAATTGCATATCAGTTTTTCAGAAAGGTTATTATGGCTGATCCTGCGGATAAGCTGAGGAATTTCATCCCCCGCAACAAATATGTGGTTTGTATCGATTCCGATGGGTGTGTTTTCGATTCGATGGAAATCAAGCATAAAGAGTGCTTTTGCCCCCAGTTTATAAATCATTACGATTTGCAACCGGTCTCCAAGTATGCCCGTGAAGTTTGGGAATTTGTTAATTTGTATTCTGTAGGCCGTGGGTTGAACCGGTTCAAGGCCCTGATTAAGGCACTGGATCTCTGTGCTGACCGCCGGGAAATAAAAGACCGGAATATTTCCATTACCCGGGCACAGGGGGTCAGGGACTGGATTCGCCACGAAAGCAGGCTCGGAAATCCTGCATTAAAAGCCGAAATTGAAAAGAATCCCGATCCCGATCTGAAGAGAGCGCTTGAGTGGTCGCTCGATGTTAATGAAGTGGTTGGAAAAATTGTTCGTAATGTCCCTCCCTTTCCATTGGTGCGGGAGTCTCTTGAAAAGATTACGCAGCAGGCGGATGTTATCGTTGTTTCCCAGACACCGCTTGCGAACTTGGAAAAGGAATGGAATGAACATGACCTTGCCGGATTTGTAAACATTATCGCCGGTCAGGAGATGGGCACAAAGAAAGAGCATATAGATTATGTAGTGCGCGATAAATACGAGTCTGGCAAAGTAATTATGCTTGGTGATGCTCCGGGAGATTTTCATGCGGCAAAAGCCAATGGGGTGCTCTATTATCCTGTAAACCCGGGACATGAGGAGGCATCATGGAAGCGTTTTCATGATGAAACGCTCGATAAATTTTTCGGCGGCACCTATGCAGGAGAGTACGAAGAAAAATGCATCAATGAATTCAACAATTATTTACCGGAGAATCCGCCGTGGCAATAGCCGGTAATCGAGGGAGTATATACTATGTTATATAGCAGGGGAGGTTCAACAGGCGCACTTTCGGGCGAAGACATGAAAAAGGGGCTTTTCGAGGCATTCGATAAGCTGGGACCGAAAAAGAAGGTGCTTGTTATTCCGCCGGATATTACCCGCTACCATTCAAAAGCCGGTGTGTTGACAGAATACGCCTGGCAATATTATGGAGACGCCCTTACCGATATCCTTCCTGCTATCGGAACGCATTATCCCATGACCGACGATGAAATTTCTGCGATGTTCGGGAGTGTTCCTCATTCGTTGTTCCGGGTACACGACTGGCGGGGCGGCATTGCCACGCTGGGTGAAGTACCGGGTGATTTTGTTGCGGAGGCCAGTGAAGGCAAGCTCGATTACCCCTGGCCCGCCCAGGTCGACAAGTTGCTGGTTGAAGGGGGCTTCGATCTGATACTCTCGATTGGTCAGGTGGTGCCGCACGAAGTTATCGGTATGGCAAATTACAATAAAAATATCTTTGTAGGTACCGGCGGAGTCGAGGGTATCAACAAAAGCCACTATCTTGGAGCGGTTTACGGCATGGAACGGATTATGGGACGGGCCGATAATCCGGTGCGAAGTGTGCTGAATTATGCATCGGAGCATTTTGCCGACCATTTACCGATTGTCTATGTCCATACGGTCGTGGCGCGCAATGCCCGGGGAGAAATGGAAACCCGCGGCCTTTTTATTGGTACCGACCACGATTGTTTTGTGCAGGCGGCCGAACTCAGTGTGCAGGTTAATTTTGAAATGCTGGATAAACCGCTGAAAAAAGTCGTTGTTTATCTCGATCCACAGGAATTTAAAAGCACCTGGCTGGGCAACAAGAGTATCTACCGTACCCGGATGGCCCTTGATGACGAGGGTGAATTGATTGTTCTTGCACCGGGAGTAAAAGAATTTGGTGAAGATGCTGCTATTGATGGTCTTATTCGTAAATATGGTTATGTGGGCACGCCGAAGGTGCTTGAGCTGGTGGATACCAACGATGACCTTCGGTCGAACCTCGGCGCCGCCGCGCATCTGATTCACGGTTCTTCGGAGGGGCGGTTCTCCATAACCTACTGCCCCGGGGGATTGACCAGGGAAGAGATCGAAGGAGTTAACTTTGGCTGGGCCGATCTTGAGGAAATGCAAAGACGGTATAATCCGGCAAAATTAAAAGATGGATTCAATACCATGCCCGATGGTGAGGAAATTTATTTTATCTCCAATCCGGCGGTAGGATTGTGGGCATATAAAGAACGATTTACAGCATAAGATATTCCCGGCAGAAAATGGAAATCTATACTATTCATTCAATAAACAGAAGGAGTTTATCACATGGAACCCAGAGGTGACATTGCATTAATAGGTCTTGCAGTGATGGGCCAGAACCTTATCCTTAACATGAATGACAAAGGATATACGGTCGTTGCATTCAACAGGACCGTTTCGAAAGTGGATGATTTCCTTAAGGGGGCGGCCAATGGACGGGACACCATTCTCGGTGCTCATTCGGTTGAAGAAATGGTCGCAATGCTGAAACGGCCGAGAAAAGTCATGCTCATGGTAAAAGCCGGTAAGGCAGTTGATGATTTCATCGAAATGGTCCTTCCCCATCTTGAACCCGGCGATCTGATTATCGATGGTGGAAACTCTCATTTCCCCGATACCATTCGCAGAACAAAATATCTGGAAGAAAAAGGATTACTCTATATCGGAACCGGTGTATCGGGTGGAGAAGAAGGCGCCCGATTCGGTCCATCGATTATGCCCGGCGGCAGTCCTGACGCCTGGCCGCTGGTAAAAGATGTCTTTCAGGCGGTTGCCGCTAAAACCGATGATGGTGCACCCTGCTGCGACTGGGTGGGCGAAAATGGTGCCGGTCATTATGTAAAAATGACCCATAACGGGATCGAATACGGTGACATGCAGCTTATCTGTGAAGCCTATATGCTCATGAAAGAGGCCCTGGGCATGAACAATGATGAAATGCATAAGGTTTTTGCCGAATGGAATAAAGGCGAACTTGATTCATATCTTATCGAGATCACCAGAGATATTTTGGGTTATAAAGATGAAAAGGGCGAGTATGTTGTCGATACGATCCTCGATACCGCAGGACAGAAAGGTACCGGCAAGTGGACCGGAGTCAGCTCCCTTGACCTCGGCGTTCCGGTAACACTTATTGGTGAAGCTGTATTTGCCCGGTGTCTCTCAGCCATGAAAGATGAGCGCGTAAAGGCCTCGAAAATGCTTGCGGGTCCCTCGAAAAAATTTAGCGGTGATAAAAAATCTTTTGCTGAAGATATCCGCAAAGCGCTCCTGGCTTCTAAAATAATCTCCTACGCCCAGGGTTACATGCTTATGCGTGAAGCCGCCAAGGAATATAACTGGAATCTCAATTACGGTGAAATCGCTCTCATGTGGCGCGGTGGATGCATTATCAGAAGCGCCTTTTTAGGTAAAATCAAAGAGGCCTTTGATAAGAATCCCGATTTGACCAATCTCCTTATGGATGATTATTTCAAGGGAGTTATTCTTGATTGTCAGGAATCGTGGCGACGGGTCGTATGCAAAGCCGTTGAAATGGGTGTGCCCGCTCCGGCATTCACCACCGCTCTGGCTTTCTATGATGGATACCGTCATGAACGGCTCCCCGCCAACCTGCTCCAGGCCCAGCGGGACTATTTCGGCGCCCATACCTATGAGCGGATCGACAAACCGCGCGGCGAATTTTTCCACACCAATTGGACCGGTACCGGTGGTGATGTTTCTGCATCAACTTATGTTGTTTGAGATGTAAAGACAGAGCAAGGGACAGGGCTTGATTGTTCTTGTCCCTTGCTGTCGAAAAAGAGATAAAAGCTCCTTATAATTCCTTCAACTTTTAACCCTCTTCACAATCTCCCCGACCCTCTTTTCATACGTGTGCTCTGCAAGAATTCTTTTCCGGGCGGCTGCACTGATCGCTTTACGCTGGTCGGAAGCGGTTTTGTAATGATTGATCTTTTCCTTTAAATCTTCGATAGATTCATACCAGATCGCTTCGGTGCCGATTTCGAACAATTCGGCGAGCTGTTCCTGTTTGTCGGAGAGCACAAAACTTCCGGACAGAGGGATGTCAAACACCCGTTGATTCACTGCTGTGGGCATCTGACAACTGGTGATATTGGTATTGACGGCAATTTCCCGATAGGTTTGGCAGAGCTGGGTCGTGTAATCGATATCCGGATGGGTTTTCAGTGATGGACCGAGAAGTTCTCGCCACCCATGGGGATCGCCGAAAGTTTCGATACCCCTGTCTTGCAGGGAACCGATTATGGCTTTTCGTTTTTTCATGCTTGCAGTATGGATAATACAGGAGCTGAGCCAGGTTAGATTCCGTTCATCGGAGAACGGTAATGTAACAACCTTATTTTCTGTCAATTCATCGATAACATGACGCACCGGAAGGCCCGGTTGTTCGAGCAGTTTGTTCGAGAGCATGTCGACAAGCGGTGAAAGTGCATCGTTCCACATGAACCTGCTCTTGATCGTATCCAGAAACTCCCTTCCCATGGCGCTTCCGACAAAGCCGAGGTCCACCCTGGGCTCAGCCGGGGAATGTTCCGAAAACAGTGATGGGTCTGCTGCCAGAGGGAGACAGTGGACCGAATCGAATCCGCAGGATTTCAAATAGGGAAGGTATGCTTTTTCCCAGCAGAAAGCGATCATGGATTTGTTGACAAACTGTTTCTGGTGAAGAAGGATGGGGTGGGGATCGTCGACAAACCAGACAACAATGGGCATACCCAGCGTTTGTGCGTACCACGGAAGAACTCCGCTGCCGTCAAAGCCTTTCATATTGACCGAAAGAATGTAATCGGGCCGCTGCTCCTGAATCTGTTTCTGGAGTGCCGATTCATAAGTTATACCGCCGGAGAGCTGTTCGTAAAGAAACAATGCGGGGGGGGGGCCATTTACCTGCTCCTGTGCCCGGCGAAGTTCTTCCTGAAGAAAAAACTTGCCGTATAAAAGCATTCCCTCTGATTTTCGTTGTGGAGCAGGGGAGGAGCGCTTTTCGAAAGAGAAAACATTGCTGAGAACACGTTCGTAGAACTCCCGGTGTACTGCATAAGAAGCCGGATGCTTGATTACCTGAATTTTTTTGCCGGCCCAGTGGACAGAAGCAGACTGGAGCGATGATACGCTGTCGTGCTCCGAGGTTTCTGATACCGTTACAATGCTGTCCTGCCGTTCCGAAAAGAGTGCTTTCCGGCAGTGCTCGATACAGGTCTCATAATAATCGATGATAATGATTTTTGTAGATGATGGCAGACGATCGATTTTATCGGTAATATGGTATCCCAGGCCGATCCCTGCAAAGATAATGATATCACCCCAGAATTCTATATCACCAAAATGCACATGCTCATCCTCGGGTTTTACCAGAGAATGGAGGTGACGATAGGACGTTTCATCCGTTTTGACTTTTGCAGACAACTGCCCCGATTGAGCGGTGAATAGTTCCAGATTTTCCTGCATTGATAGCATGCTCCGATAGTGGAATTATACATTATGCTGTTTAATAACAAAATAGTAAATGTAATCCCCGTGAATAGTGCGTATCATCTGTGATCATAACCGTCTCCTGCAGCGTATCACTTTTGATACCGGGGTGGGCGCTATTCAGCAAAAATCGACCTAAAATCGCTTTTTGGGGCATTTCTGGCGCTGGCATGGCATTTGAATTAGTGTATGGCACAACAGAACATTTCACAAAGGAGGCGATATGAATTTTTTTGGGCAAACACCAAAACAGATACTGGCGGTAGCGGGAAGTGTTGCACTGGTTTCTTTGACCGGATGCATTTTATCTCCACGTAGCCCTGTGTCGACTGATGCGGCAAAATTTTTTGCCGAGGAAGTTGCCGGTGCGAGTGCGGCATCTGATGAAATCCTGGGAGCCGGTCTTTCGAAAAGTAAAGCAGTGCTTGCCGATACAATCAAAGCTGATTGGACCGTGGCGCCCTATGTCTATAACGGTGCTGTAGGCGGCTATGTCCGCGAGGCTGTGTTTACGACATCGGAGGGCTATGAACGTTCCCGCCGTGATACGGTTGTTTTCAAGGATGCTTCGGGAGCTTCATTACAGTCTCCCACGCTCGCAACGCTGAGCACTATAGAACATGCCCGGCGGATCGTTCATACAAAGGGAGGTACTCAGGCCGATATCAGGGTCAATACCACCATGGAGCTGAGTAAAGGAACCGATACGATCGGTGTCTGGAACGGTACTATCACCGGAACCTATGATAATGAACAGGTTGCCACCGGGACAATCGATAATGTGGCCCGCACCTATACCGGCGATCACTGGCTCTTTCCCGTGTCGGGAACAGTCGAGGCCGATTTTCCTTATCGTGCCTATAAAATCGAGTACCAGGGTGACAATACAGCAATGGCCTATATAACCAATAAACGGAGAGACCGGGTTACGCAGGTTTCGATCAATGTGAATTATCAGTAATCGATGGCACCGATACAATAAGAATCTCTGATAAAACGGTTGCATGTCTGATTGATGAGTGGCATGGCTTTTCGGGGCCATGCCTTTTTCGCTATCCCTCATTCCAGCGCCGCGTTTATTTTCTCACCCATCTCCCGCATTTCTTTGAGATAATCCTCCGGCAGAGGATTGATCGGCACGACCGCGCATTCCACCTGCTCGGCGATTGCCCGTGCGCTTTTCTGCGAAAACTGAGGCTGGACAAAGATAACTTTGGGCTGATGCTCCCGGGCTTGGTCGATAAGATGGGCCAGCGTTTTTGCACTCGGCTCTTTTCCTGCGATTTCAATGGCTTGCTGATGAAATCCGTATTCATCGGCAAAATACCCGAAGGAGGGGTGGAACACGAACAGCTCGGTACCGCTTATGGGATCGAGGGTTTCATGAAGAAAACTGTTGAGTGAATCCAGGTCGGCATGAAGGGCTTTGAGATTGGTTTCGTATACCCCTTTGCCTTCAGGATCGGCTTCGACAAACACATCCTTGATCGTTGCCGCCTGTGTTTTCATCAGTACCGGTGAGAGCCAGATATGGGGATCGGTTCCGCCGTTGTGGTGATGTACTTCCGAATCGTTGTGCCCGTGCTCATCATGATCGTGGTGGTGCCGGCCATGGTCGCATTCCATCTCCCGTAACGGTATATCCTTACGTAAATCGACAACAGTCAGATCGGGCATGGTCTTGTTGATTTTTGGAAGGATTCCTTCTTCAAATTCGACGCCGGCCCGGAAAAACAACCGTGACTCGGACAATTTTACAATCTGCCCGGGGGTTGGCGTATAGCTGTGGGGGCTCTGGCCGGGACCGACTAAAACATGAATTGCGAACCGGTCTCCCGCTACCCGTTGGGCGATGGATCGATGGGGAAGGATACTGACAAAGGCATGGCGGGTACCTGTCTCCTCTTGTGGCGAACAGCCGGAATGAAGTACCATGAGTCCGGTATTGATAAGAGCAAGCAACAATAGCCGGTAGAACGTTTTCATACAACTTCCTTTCGAGCCTCTCATAAAATTTCTGCTGCACTCGCCCGGGGGCAAGCCCCCCTGCCGGCGTCAGGCCGCATCGGTATATCGCCGAGGATATGCCTGCTTCGCCGTCCGGGGAGTGACCCTTTGGTTCGGGCCCGGTGCGACCCGGGGGTTCAGGATTGGCCCCTGGTTTAATTGGTCATATTATTTCAGTTGTATCAAAAATAGAACACGGATAACTTCAGAGGAGCGAAATTTTCCACATTCTTCTTCCCTCTTGCTTCCACCATGAACAGCAGATTATATTTTTTGTCGTTATTTGGTAATTCAGGCGTCAGGGAATTCCGGTGAAAATCCGGAGCGGACCTGCCACTGTAATCCCATTACTGTTCTTTCATTTGCTTCGAGTTATCTCAGTGAGTGGATGAGCGGGGGCTGTCATTCCAGGTCACTGTCCCGCCGTGCGGGATGGGAAGGCCGACAGTACCGGGAAAGCCAGGAGACCTGCCTGAATGCGTATCGTTCTTTTTGGGCCTTCATGGAAAGGGGCTCAGGAGGTTTTTTGTGTGTGAATAATTCCGGTTTTGCACCCCCCTGGTATGCCTGGGCGGTCATTTTTCTGGTATCCCGAATAGTTACAGCAGCGATTCCGGCGGTTGATACTGCCGATACTGCAGTGCGGGAGCTTGAAACGATCGTGGTCTCTGCGCGCCGTGCATCGCGGGAGCGCAGCGCGGTTACCGAAATAAAGGCCGACGAATTTCAGGGCAAATTTGCCGATTTGTCGGCAGTACTCGAACAGGTCTCCGGCGTGATTGTCCGCCGAACAGGCGGAATTGGTGAATATTCGGACGCCTCCATTCGCGGAAGGTCCCCGAAACAGGTCCAGGTGTACCTCGATGGTATCCCACTCAACTCCGCGGCCGGGGGGGCTGTCGATCTGAGCAAGATATCGCTGAACGCTCTTCGATCGATAACCGTTTATAAAGGTTCGGCCCCGATGGATTTGATGGGGAATACCGCCGGCGGGGTTATCTCTCTCAGCAGTGTGGCGGATTCCGATATGGTAAGCGGCGTCGCCGAATACGGCAGCTATGGATACTGTAAAGGCGGTATGCTCGCCCGGAAAAAAAACGAACGGCTTATCAACCATTTTGCGATCGATTATTCGGCCGCGCAAAACAATTATGAATTCGATTACGATAATAATACCAAGCATAATCCCGATGATGATTCCCGTCGGGAAAAAGACAACAATGCCTACATGTTGTTTAATGCCTCCTATTCCGGTATTTTAGAAATTGCACCGGGGAACCGGTTTTTGTCGCAGGTCGTATTCATGCGGGACCGCAAGGAATATTTCCATAAATTTCTTGCAGATTCGATCCAGCAAACAGAGAGAACATCGGAAAATGTCAGGGGCTTTCTCAGTTGGGAGAATGAGTTTGCAGAGCTTGGATATTGGGGAGTCCGGCTGGAGGGACGCTTTGAACATCGTTTGTTCCACGATCCTCTGGGTAACTATTATCTCTCCGGTCAACGAAAAGAGAAAGAGAATCTTCCATACCTGTCGCTGCATACCGACGGTCTCCTTTTGCTCAGCGATATTTTTTCGGTGCGAGGGCGTATCGGTGGATCGTACGAAGGCTATAATTCCGAAAACCTTCTGGCCCCTTCCCGGGTGGAGCCGCCAAGGGCTCACCGGGTCAGCGGGACCGGCGCTGCAGAGCTTGAAGCATCCTGGGATTCGCTGACGGTTTCATTTCGGTACAACCATATCTATTCAGTCGACTCGGCGAATTTCACGCCGAATCACGGAAACGGTGCGCCGTTGCCGCAACAATTCAGCACCCATTACCCGAATGCAAACCTTGATATCCTGTTTCATGTAACGCGCCGGCTTGTACTTGACGCTGCCGCACGATACGAGCACCTGCCGGTGACTCTCTCCGATCGCTATGGATGGGGCAATAATTACCACGGTAATCCCCGTCTCCGGCCGGAAAAAAGCTCGGAAGCCTGTTTCGGCGCAACGCTGACGACAAAAAACAGCGAATCAGCACTGGCCGGTTTTATCGGCTATACACACGACATGATCGAAATCCGCGCCCAGTCACAGCGGATAATCATGGCTCAGAACACTGGCGATATGCGGTTTGCCGGTATGGAATGGGATACCCGTCTTCGGCTTCTGCAATGGCTGCTTCTCGATAACCGGTTCACCTTTATTTACAAATCAATGCGAGACAGCGGGCAGAGCCGGGATTCGGCACAAACGCTTCTCTATTACTCACCGATTGAAAATGACTTTCGCATAACCACCATTTTCGGTCCAATACGCGCCAGCCACTCTATCCATTACCGGAGCCCCTATTTGAAAGGCCATACAATCCCGGATGATATCGTGGTTCCCTTTCCGGTGATGAGCGCCTATGCAACGCTTACGATCAAAGAAATGATACACCTGACCTACCGAATGGAAAATTACCTTGATGAAATATATGTTCCCATGGGCAATTATGCGCCGTTACCGGGGCGAATGCACTTTTTCAGTACCAGGATACTTTTTTGAATTAACTTTTCTTAACCCCAAAAGGAGATTTCATGAGACGCTTACTTGTTTTCGTGACGCCAACGATTAGTTTTTTGATTGGTGGCTGCATTCTGGATAATGATGTCAAGACTGATAATGGCCCGGTGACACAGTCAACGACCTATATCATTGCATCCACGGCAGCATCGGATTATTCCAGCGGCAATGTATCGGTAATATCTACGGCCGATTATACCGCCGCCACCGACCTGCTCACTATCAATGGCGACAACACCGTTACAGCAGGAGGTGGTTCCGTTTACGTCCTGGAACGCCTGGGGGCCGATAACCTCATTCGTATCGATGATGAAAATATTTCCTCGGAAAGCTTAACTTATCAGAAGAGTCTCGGGGCTGCGGTCAATATTCAGAATATTGCCGTTGTGAAAGACACAAAAGCTTATGTTACCCAGTATGGCTCTCCCAATTGTGCGATTATTAATCCGACCACCGGTGATGTCGTCGGGGCTATTGCGATCAATGATCCGTTATATCTCAGTGAGGGAGAAACCGTGCCCTATATGAGCGAAATAATGGTTGCTGGCGGCAATGCATATCTCCTCATTCAACGGTTGAAAACCGTGCAGGGGGCCTATGGGCCCTATCCCGATTTTGTTGATTCCACCGGAATGGTTGTGGTCGTTTCGACCTCGACCGACCAGATTGTCGCATCGATAAAACTCAGCAAAGGGAATCCGGCTTCACTTGACACCTGCGGGGGGTATCTCTACGTATCATCAACCGGTTCGTGGATGGACCAGGCCGACGGCGGAATCGAAAAAATCAACCTGAGTACCAACACCAATGAGGGTATTGTTGTTTCCGAATCACTGTTCACCGGCGATATTACCACACTTAAAATTATCAGCCAGGAGAAGGCTTATGTGTGTAACGGGACAACCGACGAGAACTTCAATTTTTCAACATCACTGGTCGAATGCAATCTTACTGCCGGAACCGTCGGGAATGCCGTTGCCGGCATTGACGATGCTTTTGGAGGGATTGCCTATGACGGAACATATCTTTATGTAGGCGATCGCAGTGCAACCGCTCCCGGTGTGATAGTCATTGATCCGTCGGATAACAGCACCGTCGCCGGTCCGATTGACGTCGGCGCATTGCCGCCCAATTCCCTTGCTCTTCTGACTCTTTCCAGATAAACCCTGGCGGTGAAAAAGTTAGAGATGCGAAGGGGCTGTCGCCAGCCGGCTCCAAAGATGCAGCGAAAGCATCGAACGAATCATGGCGGCTGTCGATGATTCGGCTACCCCGGCGGTAGAAAATCTGGGATACCCCTGGCGTTTCCACCGGGATCTGGTGAAACGGTGGGGCCTTTCGATGTGCTGCGATGTGGGCCGTCTCTGGTTGTATGAGGGAGAGCGGTGGTGTTGATTTCACTGCCATGCTTCCCTGCATCCGGGGCAATACGGTGATGCTTACTGCGGACCGGACGGGGAATTCCCAAGCGGGTCGGTTTTAATCAGGTAGATGTCGGCATTTCCGGCGCCGAAGGAGAGTGTGCTCCCGACCAGCACATATCCGCCATCCGCGGTTTCGGAAATATCTTCGGCCTGGTCGAATTCGTTTCCTCCGAAGGAGTTGGCCCAGAGGCTGTCGCCCGACGAGGTGGTCCTGATCGCATAGGCGTCGCCGTCACGGCTGCCAGCCACAACAAAATCCCCGTTAGCGGCAATATTCACAACAATCGGCGCAATGTACGAATCGGCCGCACCGTGTGTTTTGGTCCACAGAACCGCCCCGTTCTGATCTGTTTTTGACAGATAAAGCACTGATGTCGGTACGACCGCTGCGGTTTCACCGGCAATGATAAACCCGCCATCCGGCAGCGGCTGGATATTTTTCAGGGTCCCGATCGCCGATCGGTCTATCTCGGTGCTCCACACCTCTTCACCGCCGGGTCCTGTCCGCGTGACAAAGGGTGCCGGTCCGGAGCCGACAAGGGGAATATTGCCGGGAGAAGTATAGGTCCGCGATTGACCGGCAAGAATAAAGCCCCCACCCGCAATCTGTTTTACTCTGAATCCGATTTCGTGGTTTATATCACCGTACATTCCTGTCCACTCCCTGGTACCATTGGAGGAGAATTTGACAAGAGCAACATTCTTGTTTCCGGAAGCGGTGTCCTGGAAGGTATATCCGCACAGGGCATAGCCGCCATCGGCGGTCACGCATACATCGTTGGCTGCATCTTCTTTGCCCGTCCCACAGGTTGCTGTCCATAGCGTATCCCCGACGGCATCCACTTTGAGCAGGTACATTTCTTTTTGTCCCGAATCACTAAAAGAACAGCTGTATCCGCAAATTACGAAATACCCATCAGGAGTGTGGCTGCAGGCGGTGGCGATATCATCACCGATCCCGCCGTACGTCCGGGTCCACATGGTCTCGCCTGACTGGTTCGTACGCACGAGGTAAACATCCCTCCCGCCGATACCGTATGATTCGGTGTATCCACAGATGAAATAGCCGCCGTCATCGCACTGAAACACACCCGTGGCCGCGTCGCTACCGATCCCTCCGTAGACTTTCTGGAACGAAGCGTAGGGAGCGGTGGAAAGAATAGCCGTATCGGACAGGGGAGTCGAATCGACAATCCCGAAACTTCCCCCGATATCCTGCAGACCTCTGACTATATAGGTATAGGTGGTGTTGACAATCAGGTTGTTGTCGATGGTCGTGGTGTCGGCGGTCGGCTCCAGCCAGGTTGTATCCCCGCTTCCGGGGTTAATTCGTGCAGCACGGTAATGGGTACAGTGCGGCACCTGGTTCCATCGGATTCGCATGCCGGTTTGCCAGGCCGAGTCGCGCTCCGGCGGCAAGGGCTTCTGGAGATGGTGGAGTACAAAAATGTAAAAAGTGCAGGTTGTATCGCGGTCTTTATGGTCGACTGCAGCAACTTCAATCCTGTTCCAGATCCCCGGGGTAAGTGGAGCCATGAGTGACCAGGTGGAGGTCCCGGAAGAGGGCGCCGGTGTGCTATTGATCCGGATATCCACCGATGCTATGGTTGTGTCACCCGACCGCGCGCGTCCATGGAGAGCAACGACGTTCGTATCGGCAACAGCGGAATCGCTATGCAGGGTCGGCTGCGTAACCGTGACAATCAGGGGTGAATACCGCACATGCACTGCCATGGTCGATGTCTTGCCCGCGTTATCGTATGCGATTATCTGTATGTCATTCCATTGTGAAGCTTTTAATTCGTAAACTGTCACATAGTACAGCGAATCCCCGGCATGGGCGGCTTCGAAAAAATCGATGCCGAGTTGTGCCCGCACCCGGTCAATCCCGCCATCGTCGGTGGCAATTACCCCTATTCTGATCGAGTCGTCGGTACAGCTCGAACTGTCCATCGTTTCGTCAAGGAGTCGAACCACGGGGGCGGAGCTGTCGTTTTTCGGGATGACCATTAATGACGTACTCGAGTCGGATCCCCATTTGTTGGAGACAGCGCAACGGTATGAACCGCTGTCGGATATTTCCAGAGAAGAAAAGTTCAGGGCTGAAGAATCGATATAACTCAGGGGCATGCCGTTTTTCATCCATGTAAAGGAGCATGTCTCTGAGCCTGTGTACTCAACCGAGAGCGCATAGGAAGCACCCAGAATCGACGAGCCGTGAGTTTTAAGCTCCTGCATGACCTTCGGACAGAGGCCAAGCTCAAGCGGGAGCGAGGCGCCGATCGTTGTCGATTTTCCGTTGGGAAAGCCGGTCGCTTTGATTGTTATGGCGCCCGGTTCTGCGTATAGATAGGTCAGAGAAAAGCTCCTGGATCCGGTTCTGGATTCTCCACGGAGATCGAATGTTCTGCTGTGCCCGTCGCCGAAATCCACAATGATCGAATCGATGAAGTGGGGCAGAGCAGCCGTGAGGGTGACTCGTACAGAATCGGACAATTCCCACAGGGTTGAGTCCTGTGCATTGGCCGGCTCCGGGACCGAAAAGCTCACCGATACGAGCGATTCATTGTCGACGGGGTTCTCGGGAGTGGAACAGGACAAGAGCAAGACAATAATTGCATAGATAAACCAGTGGTCCGACATTCCAGGATGGGAAACTGTTCCGGATTTTTCTTTTTTGCTGTCGCACAACTTTTTTAACATGTCAGGTTTCTTCTTTGGGGGGCAATGCCTTGTCAATTGTAAAATATCGGTAGAGTAATGATATACTATACGATAATCAGACATGGAATATAATATTGAGCTGATCGGAAATATTAGTTTTTCTGCAATAATAACCGCCTTGTCCAAAAAAACGCTGATAAAGCCGATCTGTCGCTGATCAGGGATACAACCTATAAAAAAAATCAGCGTTAATCAGCAAAAGTATTACTCCGGCAATTACATTATGGCATAATAGCTTTAATTTTTTATCATTCCGCTACAGCACAACGAAGCCGGTCGGCTCTGTAACCGGTTGATACCCAGAGGTTTTATGAGACAGGCTGTAAGTATTATTTCCCTGGCGGGGTGTCGTAGTCTATTTTTAGAAACCGTGCAGACTAAGGTGTGCGGAACCGGATTTCTCTGTGTATGATTGTTTGTATTAACTGGTATCCTGTGCCTGTTTAGTAGGGCACTGCTTTTCTTTTTCTAATCATGATACTTTTGTTATTGTTATTTTTTGCCGGACTTATTCTTCTGACCGCAGGGGCCGAGGCCTTTGTTCGCGGAAGTGCTTCAATTGCCATAAAATTCGGGCTGAGTCCGCTGGTTGTGGGATTTACTATTGTCGCTTTCGGCACCAGTTCCCCTGAATTATTCGTCAGTGTCAAATCTGCTCTTTCCGGTTTTCCGGGCATTACTGTCGGTAATGTTCTGGGCTCGAATATCGCCAATGGCGCATTGATACTTGGAGTCGGTGCGGTGCTGACTCCCCTCACGGTCCATCGTCAGATTATTAAACGTGACCTGCCCTATATGCTTTTCATTTCCGCGCTCTGCTTTTTTTTGCTTTTTGATCGCGAGTTGTCACGGGTAGACTCGCTTGTTCTTTTTATTGTCTTTATTGTTTATCTGGCCTTTACCGTCGTGATGGCACGGAGAGAAAAAAATGCAAATTCAACTCCCGACAGTGCCGCTCCCGGCAAAAAGGGAATTGTCTTAGGCCTTCTCATTGTGGGCGGTATTGCCGGTCTGGTGTATGGTTCTCATCTGATGGTCGATGCTGCTGTTCGCCTGGCCCGGCAGCTTAACATAAGCGAAACGATTATCGGTATTTCGGTGACCGCGATAGGCACCAGCCTTCCGGAACTGGCTGCGTCAATCATGGCTGTCATCAAAAAGGAGACCGATATCGCTATAGGGAATGTTATCGGGTCCAACGTGTTCAACCTGGGACTTGTTCTCGGAAGCGCGGGAATAATTTCCCCCTTTTCAGTACCGGAGTTGCGATACATCGATCTGGCATGCATGGTGCTCTTCAGCCTAGTGCTTCTTCCCTTCCTTAGCACAGGTTTCCGGCTGAACCGCTGGGAGGGAGCGACATTATTGATCCTTTATATCGGGTATATTTCGTTGTTGTGGATATGATGAGATCGCATTAATTGATTCATCGCAAAGGCGCAAAAAACGCAAAGATAAGAATGGTTAAAGCAAAAGTAGAAATAGATGGTTTATCAAACAGAATCATAGGGGCTGCTATTGAAGTGCATAAGTCACTAGGCCCGGGCTTGCTTGAATCTGCGTACGAACAATGTTTGTGCAGTGAGTTGCAGTTCCAAGGTATAGAATATGCCAGACAAGTTGCGCTCCCTGTGTCGTATCGACAGGTTACACTCGACTGCGGATACAGACTCGATATTGTTGTGGAAGATTCGATAATTTTAGAATTGAAAGCCGTGGAATCATTGGCGCCGATTCACGATGCGCAATTACTTACCTATCTTAAACTCTCGGATTTGAAGCTCGGATTGCTACTCAACTTCAACGTTCCGTATATGCGAAACGGAATAAAGAGGATTGTCAACGGTTTATGATAGATTAACCGCAAAGGCGCAAAGAAGAGATCGGAAAATACTAAGATCAAAAATAAATTTTAATTCCCCATTTTTTTATTCCTTCGCGCCCTTTGCGCCTTTGCGGTGAGCTCTCTCCTGTAAACTACAAAATGGCAAGAGGCATGCGAAGGAGAAGGCCCTTTGAAGATGCATACAGCAGCAAATGGTTAGGCTTGTTATTTCAATCCCCCGATAAACTTTTCCACACTCTCGACTTTCTGTTCTTTGCTCCAGTCGCCGGTGGCCATGGAGACCGCATCGACCACATCACCGCCCCGTTTCCTGATAATTTTTACCGCCTCGGTCATATTCTTTTTCTGAAACCATTTCGCGGCGGTAGTAAAAATCAGAATTTTCTGATTATTCAGATCTTTCTGCTGTTTGAGCCATTTTCTGACCGAGGACATCATGTTGAAAGCCATGACTCTGCTGTGGACAAGGATATACTCATAGGAAGACAGATTGTTGGGCGATGATTGATCGAGGGGAGCCTTGGTGACCGAGAATCCTTTTGAATCCAGTTCCTTTTCCATGGTCTTGATATAAACCGCGGAGGTGGTGTCGTTGTCATCGTAGACAAGCAGGACTTTTTGGGGACCGGAAGGGGAACCGCTGTCGGACTGGGCGGAAAGGATGCATGAGAGTGACAGAACGATGAGCATGGTTGTTCGTGCGAAAATCATTGGAAGCTCCTTTAGGTTAGGGGACGAGGTGGCGTGGTGGAATGATGGAGTACTGGCGTGCTGGGTACTCCCGGCATTGCCCCATCGCTCCACTACTCCAACTTTTAATTTTTATATCCATTCAAGTTTCGTATAGGTCATGGGACCCCCGGAATCACCGGTGTTCACTGTCTCCTTGGGCTCGATCAGCATGACACAGCATTCTTTATCACAGATTGGTTTGTGCTCGACTCCTTTGGGGACCACGATCATATCGCCTTCGTTCATGTCGATTATTTTATCTCGCAAGGCGAGTTTGAAGCTGCCTTCGACGGCAATAAAAACCTCATCGGTTTCCGGGTGACGGTGCCAGACAAATTCCCGTCTGGCTTTTACCAGCTTGAAATAATAATCGTTCATCCGGGCGATAACCTTATAGGAATGAAGCTCCTGTATCAGGGCTGCCTTTTCTTTGATAGTGACTTTGTTGATTCCCATGGGGATGTCCTTATGTTTTTTCGATACAACGGGGTATCTGATATGCCGGCATTAATATACTGGATGGCTCTGGGTAGAGGATATAGTTGATTTTTATCGGTATAGCATGCGCTACGTAAGTAACTTACTATGGCTATTTCAACAGGAATACAGGCTGAAATGTCACGGTCCGGCAAACACCTCTTTATTTCACCCGATTTATCGCTTCCTGGCAAAAATTAGCTTCTGTGCTTACCTTTCGGATCTAATCTTCCGGTGATTTCATATTTTGATGTCCGAAATGGATTGCGGTAACCGTCCTGGGGCAATTATCATTGAAAGATAGTAATTTTCAGTTGACAAAATTCCTAAAGTTTGGTATAGTTTGCTTTTAAAACATCGGGAGCAAATATATTTGTTATGACAAACAAGCCTCAAAAGGATAATCATTTTCCTATGGAAAATGAAAAATTCCGGATTATTTCCGAAATCGACCTGGCTGAAGTGAAAAAAGGGCGGGACCAGATTGAATTGCGGTTGCGATATGAGGAAGCCGTCGCAGAAATATCATCGATACTGCTTACTCACGACAGCGACCGAAAAGTCTTTCAGGATTCATTGAAAATCATTTGCGAAGCCACGGATGCAAACAGGGTATACATATTCGAAAATATTTATGATCCCAATGACGGTCTCTGTATGCGGCAGACCTTTGAATTCGTATCCCGTGCTTCGATACAGATCGATAATCCGGTCCTGCAGCATATTCCTTATAATGACGGTTTTCAGCGGTGGCGAAGGGTGCTGCAGAAAGGAAATCCCATCCTGGGGCTTATTGAAGATTTTCCAGAGACCGAACACGACATCCTGGCCGATCAGGGTATCAAATCTATTCTGGTAATTCCGATATTTGCAGGAAGTGAATGGTATGGATTCATCGGTTTCGATGATACGGAGGAAAGGCGGGTCTGGAAAAAGGAAGATATTTCGCTGCTTTCCACGCTGGCCAATATGTTCGGCAGCTATATTCACCGGGAGAAAAGCAATACCCGGCTTAGAGAGAGTGAACAGAAATTCAGAGCGCTTTTTGAATATTCAAATGATGCGATTTTTATTCATGATCTCAAGGGAAGAGCGATCGATGTAAATAAAAAGGCGGAGGAGCTGCTTGGATTTTCGCGAGAGCATATTTTTGCTACCCCAATGCAGGAATTTCATTCCGAATCGGAACGGAGTAATGCGGATGATGCATTCTCCGAAACGGCAACAAGGGGATTCAAGCGATTCGAAAGTAAAATTACAACCGGTTATGGTACTGTTATCGATGTCGAGATCAGCGCACGCATGGTGGATGAGAAGCAGGGGATTATCCAGGGCATAGTCCGGGATATCAGCGAACGAAAGCGGGCTGAAGAAGAGCTGGTTCGGGCCAATCAGTATCTGGAACAGCAGACCGCGCTGGCCAACAGTATGGCCGCCCAGGCAGAAATGGCCAATCAGGCGAAGAGCCGGTTTTTAGCCAATATGTCGCACGAAATTCGCACTCCTCTTAACGGCGTAATCGGTATGACCGGACTCTTACTCGAATCTGATTTGACCGATGAGCAGCGTCGTTTTACAGAAACTGTCCAGGCGAGCGCCGATTCCCTGCTGGGATTGATAAATGACATTCTGGATTATTCCAAAATCGAAGCCGGTAAGATGGATCTCGAAATAATCGATTTTGATTTAGCTGCGGTGCTTGATGATTTTACAGAGATTAGTGCTTACAAGGCAACCAAAAAGGGGTTGGAATTTATCTGCGCACTGTCACCGGAAACACCGCTTTACCTTCGGGGAGACCCCGGACGACTTCGTCAGATTTTAATCAATCTTGCAGGCAATGCGGTGAAATTTACCGATACAGGCGAAGTATCTGTTCATGCCTTACCAGTCGAGGAATCGAAATCGAGCGTAACAATAAAATTTTCGGTAAAAGATACCGGAATCGGTATTCCTGCAGAGAAGCAGAGCCTTCTGTTTCAGCAATTCTCTCAGATTGATACGTCAACCACCCGCAAATACGGTGGTACAGGACTGGGGCTGGCAATCTCCAGGCAGCTTGCCGGCATGATGGGGGGAGAGATCGGTGTGGAGAGTGAGAAAGGGACCGGCTCTGAGTTCTGGTTTACCGCCCGTTTCGACAAACAGCCGGTGCAAAAGAAAGATATAATTGTGCCTGCAGATATTTCCGGTATTCACGTTCTTATTGTTGATGACAACGAAACCAACAGGGAGGTCCTTCAGAGACAGCTTTCTTCATGGCAAATGCGAACTGATGAAGCTTCCGGCTGGAAAGATGCGCTGAATGTTATGCACAAAGCGGTTGATGCAGGCGACCCTTTTCGTCTGGTCCTGCTCGATTTTCAGATGCCCGGTATAGATGGCGAAGAGCTTGGAAATGCCATAAAAGCCGACACTTCTCTTCCCGAAACACTCATGGTGCTCATGACCTCAATGGGGCACCGGGGTGGCAAAAAGCGATTTGTCACGAATGGGTTTGCCGCTTCCCTTACAAAGCCGGTGCGACGTTCTGAGCTTTTTAACACCCTGAGAACTATTCTGGCCGATAAGAGTAGCGCCACTGAAGGTTCCATGGTTACCTGTCATTCTCTGAAGGAAAACTCGTGGAATACAAATCGAATCCTTCTTGTCGAAGACAATTTTACCAATCAGCAGGTAGCGATGGCTATGCTTAAAAAGTTGGGCATTCCCGCAGAAGCGGTGACAAATGGAATCCAGGCAGTAGAGGCGCTGAAATCCAAACACTACGATCTGGTTCTCATGGATGTCCAGATGCCGGAAATGGATGGGCACACTGCCACCAGGGAGATCAGGAATCTGAAATTCGAAATCCCCAACTATGACCTTCCTATTATCGCCATGACCGCCCATGCCATGCAGGGTGACCGTGAAGAATGCCTGGCGGCGGGTATGAATGATTATATCGCCAAGCCCATCGAGCCGAACGCGCTTGAAAAAGTGCTTGAAAAATGGCTGGAAAGGGGCTGGGAAACTAAAGAAAAGGGTGATGAAAAATCGAAAACCGGAAATGATAACAGACGGGATCACAACAAGCCTCCGTTTTGGGACAAAGAAATTATGCTTAAAAGACTGGCCGGTGATAAGGATCTGGCGCGCACAATTATTGCGGGATTTCTTGATGATATACCAAAGCAGATCAGGAATTTGAGACTGGCTGTCGATAAGGGGGATATCAAAGATGCGGAACGTCTCGCTCACGGAATAAAAGGGGCAGCATCGAATATCAGCGCCGAATCGCTACAAAAGGCAGCGTGGGGACTAGAGAAAGCCGGCAATGAGAAGAACATAGAAGCGTTGCAATCCGGATTTCCTGTGCTGGAAAATGAATTTGCCCGGTTGAAACCGGTTTTATATATGTAAGCTCGAAAAAAGGTGCAGAACTTCGGTATTACAATGGAAGATCAAGCTTCTTGAGTGCTTCGATCATTTTTGTGGTATCAAAAGGCTTGGTCAGGTACCCGTCGCACAGGCTGTTGTAGGCTGCACTTACGTTTTTAATATCTCCCAGCGCCGTGGTCATCACTATTTTGGCACCGTCGGAAGATGCAATTCCCCGTGATTCCTCGGCGGCCCTGATTTTTTTGAGCGCTTCATGACCGTCCATTTCGGGCATCATGATATCAAGGCAGATAAGGTCGTAGGGCTCCTTTTCAGTCAATGCCCTTTGCACCGCTTCCACGGCCTCTTTTCCGTTGATCGCTACATGGGATTGACCATAATTACGGAGAATCTCCTGTATCAGGAGCCGGGAAGTAAAATCATCTTCGACAATTAAGGTTTTCATAATTTTTCCTTTATAACTTTTATGGTATAGAAAAATGTTCGGATCATTACCGATGTCATGTTGTCCTGTATGCATCTCAAAGCCGGGTATCCGATATCTTTTCAATGTTTCCGATTTCTAAAGTATATAAAAATTAAGTAATTCTGTCAATTATAAAATCAGACGCCGTGCCAAAGGTGATGGCATAAAGAACTTGCATTTGCAGTGAACCAACTCAGCATATCGCATTCAACTCCCATAGACACGGCCTCTTTTCAGTGGTGAAATTTCGGAAAATTCAGCGCTGCACCTGCAGGCTGATCGTTATCCAACCCCACCGGAAAAGAACTGCGAAAAACCACCTTTCTCGATTATCGATACTCCTCACCGAGCTGCATGATACCGGAGTTCTTCTGGTTTCTGCAGAAAAGGCGGGAAAATGCTTATCCACTCCTCGCTGCCTGATAGTGAAACAGCAAATTGTACACTTATAAGGGGGAAAACATCACCACTCTCGTCCCCATCAGAATAATCGCCAAAAAGGTTTTCAGTCCTTTTCTTTCTGTTTCTTTCTATCATACGAATCATTTATTTTTAGTTTCCGCAGCCGGCAAATCGGCTGTTACAAGTGGAAATGTGGCCGGAAGTTAATTATATTTAGCATCTATAGATTTTAAAAAAGACATTGCTTTTATAATATTCCAGCATATAAAGGCGAAATAAAAGGCTAGGGATTACTTTTTAATTTTTTTCTATTATGCCGGCAGGACAGTGCACTAATGGCAGGCAATCTTGAAATCAAACCGGAGAATTTTATCGGCCGGGACCTTGGAACGGTTACGTTGCTGAAACTTATCGGCAAAGGGGCGTCCGGGGGCGTTTTTCTGGGATTCCAGCGCACCCTGAAACGTCAGGTTGCGGTTAAAATCATGCCCAAATCCGATAAAACCACCGAGGCTTCCCGTGAGCTGTTTCGCCAGGAAGCCGAAATGGTAGCGGTACTCAGCCATCCCAATATTATTCCCATCTTCGAAATGGGGGAGGCGGATGACTGCTATTATCAGGTGATCCAGGTTATCAAAGGACAGGATCTTGACAGTATGATCAAGAACCGCCTGAAAAACCCTATTCCCACCAAACGCACCATTCCCCTGGATGATTCGATACCTTTGTTCATGCAGGCCCTTGACGGCTTGGCTTATGCCCACGCGGAAGGCGTTGTTCATCAGGATATCAAGCCGGCGAATATCCTGATCGAAGAACGCACCAAACGTCCATTGATCGCGGATTTCGGTATTGCCCGGACCCGCCAGTCGGAAGTCAAGCAAGAGGGGGTTATTGTTGGAAGTCCGCTTTTTATGGCCCCCGAGCAGGTGGAAAGAAAAGATACCGATCAGCGGGCCGATATATATTCTATGGGCATTGTGCTTTTTCAGACTATTGCCGGAAAGCTTCCTCTGGCCGACAAAAACCCTATGGAGCTGTTGATAAAGAAAATTGAAGCCCCCGAAAAAGTTTTTACTCAGAAACCATCTGAGGTTTCTCAAACAATCAATCATCATTTGGAAAATATCATACTCAAAGCAATCGCGCCATCACCGGACGATCGCTATCAAAGCTGTGAAGAATTCAGGGAAGATGTGGAGAGCTATAAACGCGCATTTTTATAATATTCCCTCATGTACCCGAGTACCGGAATCCAAATCAGTACAATGGACAAAGGCATTTTTTTATCAGAAGACCGTAATCAGCATTTTTAACCAGAGGATCGCACTTGTAACCGATCTTTTAATTCCCGGGTAACTTTTATGGACATGCAAAAACCACCAACAGAATGGCATCTTGATCAGAAAGAAGCCGATCTTATTGTCAGAAACCTGTGGGTGGCTTTCAATAATTTTGTACTCTATGGAGAAAATCATCCTCTTACCCGAAAGGCTGGAGAAAATTTCTATACCCATCTGAGTAAAATACTGGCAAATATAACACCCGTAACGATCCATCTTGAACATGACACTCTTGTCTGTGAGGAGTGGAAAGTTTCCGAACGCTCCTTTGGCGGGCGGCTGGTAACCCGTTTGAAAGATGCCCGGGTGCAATCCATTACCTTTCACACAGGGATCGAAGAAGAAGATCTCCTTGAGTTGATTCGGGTAATGAGTGATAACAAGGGATGTCCTACGGTCGAAAGTATGGCCGACCGGCTTCACGAAAATAAGGTAAAAGGACTCCGTTTCAATTATGTCACCTATGAGAGAATCACCATTGAAGAGAGTATCGTGCGCAATGACCTTCGTAAACTGGCCGAGGTATTTTCGGTGGGCGATATTCCTTCGGCCGGAGATGTTGTTGCGGATGAACTTCTGACAACCCCTTCCCATGTGGGTGAACAGGCAGCATCATCGATTGCATTCCGCCTGAAAACAATGCGTGAACATATCGGGGCATCGGCTGAAAACCAGCCCGATATTTCAACTGAAGATATGCTTACCACGCTGTCGTCGCTGAAAAAAAGCATCCTCGACAGGATGCAGGCTGAAGCGGAAAAAGGGAAGATCGATGAAGTTAATGAAGATGTTATTACCGAACTTGAACGGCTGACTTTTGAAGTCATTATCCGGGTTGTAAGGGAAGAATACCGCGCCGGTAAGATTACAGTAAAGCGGCTGGGTGAGATAATCCGCCGTTTACTTCCCGAAATCCGCGACTTGAAACGCCTGCTTCCGCAATTAAAAAAGACGCTTATTGAAGAAGGGATGTCGCTTGAGGAATACCTGAGTCTGGTTCGGGAACTTGCAAAAGAGCTTGAGGAAGAAGGACTGGTGCGTGCGCTGTCAGAGGCTGCCGAGGAGGTCGGGGTATCGGTTGATGAGATAATTGATGATGTCAAGAATAATCCCCAGTCAGCTGTTCGATTGATCCTTCTCTCGGCGGAGATCGGTTCGTTGATGGGCTCCGACAGCGATCAGTTCCGGAACCTTATGACCGATTATATCGAGAAGGTCTGTTCCAGGCTGGTGCAAGATGCCGGCCGGGGAGAAACCGGAGAAAACATGACATCCCGGGAACATGAAATCTCCCGGCTCGAAACCGAATTTATACGACAGCTCGAAAATTACGGACTCGACAGGATAGCTGTTTCGGACATCGTTACCGAACTGGATAAACTTTCCG
Organism: Chitinivibrionales bacterium; assembly: GCA_014728215.1. Lineage (NCBI taxonomy): Bacteria > Pseudomonadati > Fibrobacterota > Chitinivibrionia > Chitinivibrionales > Chitinivibrionales bacterium. Next base: position 44,997 of record WJLZ01000215.1, on the reverse strand, counting down.
GGCAGGAATCGGATGATCAAACCCATGATGATCTTGCTCAAACACAAATGCATGCTATCCCCGTTCCCGATACCGGTGCCGCCGGCGGGGATAGCAGAGAGCCGTTGCAGTTCGCCTCCTTTTCGGAAAAACTGAAAGAACACGGTTTTACTCAAGGGCAAATAGGGGAATTTGCCGAACTGGCAGCAGACATTCAGTCGATGGTTGGCTCAAACGATGACGAAATACGGGCAATTGTCAACAATAGTATTATGAATATCGGTGAAGTTGCACTGGATGCCGGAAAATCGGGTGCCGACAGGGGGCAAACGTCAAAGATCATTGCCGATCTGGAAAACAGACTTCTTGAACAGCTGAGCAGGTGTTCGATTGACCCCGCGGTTATTTCCGAGATCGGGAACCGTCTGGCGGAGCGTATGGCGTCGATCATTGTTGAACTCGATTCCGAGGGCATGTTGAGCAAGTCATCGCCGGACCGGCCGATTTCCGAAATGCTGCAAAAACAGGCGCTGGCCCATATTGCCCGTCAAGAAGCAGATCGTCTGCCTGATACGAGCACTTTTGTAAAAATGCTCGAGACCAAGGGACTTTCAGAACAGAATGTCAAAGATTTTGTCTCCCTTGCTTCAGAAATCGAATCTGTTATCGGTGCCGAAAAAGGACATGATATTCGAATCGTCTTGCTCGATTATGCAGACCGTGTTGCAGAATTATCATCCCAAAAAGCAATTACCGGGGACGCCTCCCTTGTCTCCTCCGCAGTTAAACAGACTCTCGGGGGTATGGAGCAGCAGTTTAAACGCTTTCTGAAAGAACGGAAGATTGATGACGATGCCGTTGGGAAGGTGTGTACACGCCTTTCTGATAGCCTGGGAGAAATTATCGGACGGCTTGTTGATGAAGGTGTTCTGGATAATGCCCCTGAGGGGAAAATGCTCACCGAAAGTGAAAACCTGCAGATACTTGCCCATATCGCTGAGTATGATCAGAAAACGCATGCCTTTTTGCAGCCGCTTACCCAGACACTGCTTCAAAAGGGATACCCCGAAGAACATATCCGTCAATATGTTGCTCTGGCTGCTGATATCGGTTCCATGCTGGAAACGGATGAGCAGGAGTTGCAGTCTGTTGTACAAAATTATATAGAACGAATCGGTGAACAGGTTGCCTTTAATATGAAAGGAACGCCGGCACCTCAGAGGCTCGACGCACTCAATCAAATGAATAAAGAGTTTGTTGCCCGTTTAAGCAGTTCCGGCTATAATGAAACCGTGGTTCAGGGAATCGGTAATAAAGTCGCAGAGCAACTGGAGAAGGTTGTTCTGAAACTCGAAAACGAACAGATGCTCGGTGATGAAAAAGATGTCCTGCCCGACGCTGCTCCCATAGACGGCGCTCGTGCGCTGGGGTATCTGGCGAAACAGGATGCCGGTGAAGGAGCCGGACAAACCCAGTATACCGACAAGGGTAAAAAAGAAAAGTCTGAAAGCAAAAAGAAAAAAAGATATTCCCTGCCCAAAGGAATCATGCGGCAGAAAGAGTTCAAGACGCAGATACAGCGGGAAATCAGTAGATACCGCCGGTATAAGGCTCCATTTGCGGTCCTTTCACTTTCGGTGGAGAGTATTGTAACAGGTGAGGATCGACATGCACCGGAGCAGGATGATTTATATCGTGTTTATGATGAAGTCCAGAGTATATTATCAAAAATGCTGCGGGACCTCGATTGCATTGGCTCTCTGGGCTCGCTGGGAAGTAATTTAATTGTTATTCTGCTTTCCATGACCGATATGGCTGGAGCCGAAGTTGTTATGAAACGGTTATCAGATATATTTAATACTATGCAGGTCCCGACAGACGATCAGGTGCTTCACCCTGATATACACTATTCGATCACTGCATATGACACCGCAAAAGAACCGACATTAACCGCTTTTATACGAAAAACAAAGGCGGTGCATAAAAAAATGCTCGAGAAGAGGGCGTAGGAGAGACCGATGAACCGCACAACGGAAGATATTGCAAAAAAGCATCAGCTTGCTGTCTGTACCTACGATAATTCGGAATGTTATAACAAAATTCAGGGACTGATATTCAATGGCGGTCTCGGGGATGTGGTGAATGTTTCTCATGCTTCCCTGACACGGAAAAACGGTCTTAAGTGTGATATTGCAGTAGCAGTATTTGATATCAACGATGACATCAATAAATATATCGAGGATGTGACTTTTCTTAAAATTGTCAGGAAAGTCCCTGCCGTATTTGCTGTTTTATCCGAAGGGGTACGGGCTGATATCCGGCAGAGAATTAGCGATATTTCCACTGATGATATCGTTCTGCTGCCGGTATCACCACAGGAATTCGGCAGCAAGATCATGACCCATGTCGTTTCTCTGAAAATCGAGAAGGAAAATAAGAGTCCTGTGGTCGATTTCGGGAAGGCACAGCATTCACTTGGTCAGATCCTGGTCGAAAATTCGGTTATTACTCCTCTTCAGCTCCGCAAGGCCCTCGAATATCAGAAAGGCTCCGACTGCCGGTTGGGTGATGCCCTTGTCATGCTGGGGTATATTACCGAAGAACAGAAGTTGCATTTTCTCTCAAGTCAATTGGGTGCCCCCCTTGCCACACCAAGGCAGTATGCATCGGCGGATCTCAATGTCGTGGCGCTTATCCCCGAGTCGGTGGCAAAACGGTTTACCTGCCTTGCACTCGAGAAGGAAGAAGGAAACCGGCTTATCGTTGCCATGGCCGATGTATTGAATTTACGACAACTTGACACATTACGCGATATTACCGACATGGTTATTGTGCCGGCACTGGGTACAATTGAAGATATCAACACCAGTATCGAGCGCTACTATACCGATATTTCATCCCAGAGAGATGCTTCGGACCTCATGGCCGACCTGGGGGAGGATGTCGAATATTTACAGCAGGAGGCCGATGATCTCAGTGTGGAAGAGGCTGCTGCGGCAGGTGCGGAACTGGGAATTATCAAGCTGGTGAACATGATGATCGCCAATGCTGTTCGTGACAGGGCAAGCGATATTCATATCGAACCTATGGAAAAAGAACTCACGATCCGGTATCGTATCGATGGCGAGTTGCGGAAAGTCATTTCTCCTCCCAAGCGTTCTCATCAGGCGATAATCACCCGGATAAAAATTCTCTCCGATCTCGATATCGCCGAACGGCGGTTGCCGCAGGACGGGCGTATGGTGGTGAAAATCGGTCGTAAAGAGATCGATATTCGTGTGTCAATATTGCCCTCGGTATGGGGAGAGAAAGCGGTGCTCCGGATACTCGATAAAGAAGCATTTGAGCGAAGCACGGCTAATCTGGGATTTACCGCCCACGACTTTGCAATATTTAAACAGAATATTACAAAGCCCTACGGGATGATTATTGTCACTGGCCCTACGGGAAGCGGAAAATCTACTACGCTTTATTCGGCAATGCAGACCGTAAAATCGGTTGCCCGTAATATTGTCACAGTTGAAGACCCGGTTGAATTCCATATGGAAGGAATAACGCAGGTCCAGGTAAATAACAAAATCGAATTGAATTTTTCAAGTGCCCTTCGCTCGATTCTCCGTCAGGACCCCGATATTGTATTGATCGGTGAAATCCGGGATGCCGAAACCGCAGATATCGCTATCAAGATGGCGCTTACCGGTCACCTTGTCTTTTCGACCCTTCATACCAACGATGCGGCCGGTGCTATTGCTCGATTTACCGATATCGGCGTACCGCCGCTCCTGATCGGATCGGCGCTGAATCTCATCGTGGCGCAACGTCTGGTGCGGCGAATATGCACAAAATGCAGAATTGAAATTAAACCCTCCGCCGAGCTGCTTGAACAGCTGAACCTTGCAAAAAGCGCGAATCTCACATTTTTCAAGGGAGAGGGGTGTGTTAATTGCAACGGTACCGGCTATATGGGACGAACCGGAATATTTGAAATGATCAGCATTTCGAAAAACCTTCGTACCCTGATCTTACGGAATACACCGACAATGGAAATTCAGCAACAGGCTGAAAAAGAAGGAATGAAAACGCTTCGCCAGGCAGGAATTGAGCTTGCACTCAGAGGTGAAACAACAATTGAGCAAATTATTGCAGCAACGACCGAAATTTGAGATGAAAGATATCGTTCCATTATTCTTGATAAGAAGATCGGGTAGTGTTATTATATAATTGATGTCCGAACAGCCCTTATTTCAAAAATTTATCGAGTCACCAGACACAGAACACCGTTATGCCGTAGTCCGTCCGGTAGCATGGCTGCTTATCGGTTCCGGTTTTACCTATGGTCTTTTTATCACGATTCTGTGGCTGATGGGTAAAGTTCCCCTGATGGCCGGTTTAATCGGGATCGGTGTTCAACTCCTCTGCGCTATTTCTTTTTTATTCTGCTTTCGAAATAAAATATCCACCGCTTCGTATCTTATCGTTCTATCTTTGTATCTTGCCATGTACGGCGGTAATTGTTACTTTGGGATTAGTCATTCAATGCTGGTCGGGTATGCGATGGTTGCTATTTTGGCGGGTATCCTTATCGATACGCTTGCCGCACTCTTTTTCGGTCTTGTGAGTATCGGCACCTATCTTCTTGTTACCCTTGCCCGCACTATGGGAACAGTGCCGCAAGTCAGTTTTGCAAAAGCCTCTCTTGTCCCCGAATCCACCGTAATTATTGTAGGGCTCAGTGGGATCGGGATTGTTCTATGGCTCTATAACAGGCAGATAACCAGGCTCTCAAAACGGGACCGTGAAATGGGCCGGGAGCTTGCTCATACAAATACGCTTCTCAAGCGCGAGCTTGAAGAAAAAAGGAAAGTGGAGCAGGCAATGAGCACCAGGCTCCAGTTGGAAAAAGCCGTATCAACCGTCTCTTCACGCTTCATCGGCGCATCCACCGACCTCGATATTGCAGTCAGGGCCACCCTCCAGGATATAGCAAATCTCAGCAATGCCAATCGAACCTACCTTGTTTTGCTCGGTTCGAATTCGGGCACAATCGAAAAGTATTTCGAGGAATATGCTGATGGGCAGGGAGCCCCACAAAAAGAAGATTTTTATTCCATAGTCGATATTCTTTCCTTTGCCGTAAGGCAACTTAAGCGGGGCGAGTGTCTCTTCTTTACCGATATTGCAGCCATTCCGGATATTTCCCAGGCAGAACTGAAAAAAATTAAAAAACCCAAACTCAAATCGATTCTGCTTTTACCCCTTTTCATCCAACAGGAGCTTGCGGGGTTTATCGGGTGCGATAATGCAGGAAGCAGCAGCCATTGGCATGAAGATGATATTGCGGTATATCGAATTATATCTCAGATAATCGCCAATGCTCTTTTGCGGAAAAACCTTGAAGATCAGTTTTTTCACTCCCAGAAAATGGAAGCTGTTGGAAGACTGGCGGGAGGTATCGCCCATGATTTTAATAATATCTTAACGGCAATTATGGGGTATTCAGAATTGCTGGCGAAGAATATCGGACCGGATAAAACCCTCCAGGATGAAGTTGAGGAGATAAAAAAGGCGGGCAATCGCGCGGCAACGCTTATCTACCAGCTTCTTGCATTCAGCCGCAAGCAGGTGGTTAATCCTCAGCAGCTCGATCTCAATGAATTGCTCAGATCGATGGAGAATATGCTCGGCCGCCTTCTCAGCGATGATATTCGGGTTGAAACAAAGTTGATTCCCGACCTCATGCCGATAAAAGCAGATCCGGTGCAGCTCGAGCAGATTCTGATGAATCTTGCAGTCAATGCCCGGGATGCAATGACGCAGGGAGGGACCCTCCGGCTCTCAACCCGGAATGTGGTAATCAGTCCGGAGAAGGTTAAAAAGGGAAGCGATATCACTCCGGGTGATTATGTTTTGCTTTCCATATCAGATACCGGCGTCGGGATGAGCGATTACGTGAAATCCCATCTTTTCGAACCCTTCTTTACAACAAAAAAAGTGGGAAAAGGAACCGGACTCGGTCTTGCAACGGTGTATGGTATTGTCAAGCAGCACAACGGCCATATTATTGTGGAGAGCAAACCCGACCATGGAACCATGTTCCGCATCTATCTCCCCCAACACAGGAGGGAGGTAAACCACAAAGAAATTGCCGCTGAAAAGATGGAGAACCTCAGTGGTGATGAGACAATTCTTATTGTTGAAGATAATGAGCCGGTTAAAAATCTGATATGCAGCAGCTTTACGAAGCTAAATTACAAAATTCTCTCCGCTTCAACGCCGAAGGAGGCTATCGAAGTTTGTAACACGTTCGATGGTTCTCCCGATTTGATTATCACCGATGTTGTAATGCCCGGGATGAGCGGTCACGAGCTGGTCCAAGCTATTGCAGGCAAATATCCTGAAATGAAAGTACTCTTTATTTCAGGATACACCAGCAGCGATACCGTCGCAATCCAGCGCGGTGTAATGACTCCCGGAACCTATTTCCTCCAGAAGCCCTTTACTCCTGATGTACTGCTGAAGAAGGTCAGGGGGATTCTTGATAAGTAGTTGAACATCAAAAGACAAAAGTTAGTACTTTTGCTTAGCCTCAACTTCTCACATCGTTGTACCTGATCGAGGGTTCAGTAAGATAAGATCGTGTCGCGGGGTGATGGATCAATGATTCATCACCCCGACACTTCACCACTCCACGTGTCCCGGGTGTATGGGGAGTACTCAACTTCTTAAATATACAGCGGTCCCAGTTTCTCACATACCCGGAAATCATCACCACCGAACCGGTCCCACATGGTGGGGCGGAAAATCTGTTCGGAAGAGATATTATGAAAATCGACCGGGATTCGGAGCATGGCATTCACGGTGATCATGTCGGCACCGATAAGGCCGAAGGAGTTGGCATCGTGGTTAGGTCCGATTTTGGACATGTACTCGAAAGAACTCATGCCGCGGGGAGCCCAGTAGCTTTCAGGCCAGGTGGCGTCGGTTACCTTGCTGATATGATCCGCAACGTCACTCGGAAGTTCTACGGTTTCTCCTTCAACAATAGAACAGGTCGGCATATCACCTACAACATTGTAGCGGTAAGTGGTCATGGGCAGGCCGCCGGGGGTCCGGTATGAACTCGAGAGACCATCACCCAGAAAATATTCGAGATTTGCGGCCTCGTAGGTAGTGCCTTCGATAGCAGCATCGATAAGCGCCTGTTGATATTTTTTGTCGGTCCGGATTTTCTCGGCAACTTCATAGATATCGACATCTTTGCCGCCGGAGATAATTTTGAAAACATCACAGGCATAATCGAGGGCTCCGGCGCCGGAGTTTCGTTTATCGATGAGTCCCTGGGGTGCAACTGAGCCGATATCTTTGCCGGTTGCGGCTTTGATACTTTCCGCTGTCCAGTTTGTTCTGATGTCGGCGAAAAGCTGCGGCATACCGGTGAGCAGATGAGCCACCAGCATTCCAATGGCATTCTTCGAGTCGTTTTCGGTGGCGACCACATAGGGCTGCCGGAAACCGTCCCAGTCGAAGGTGCTGCAGAGAAGCGATTCGGTCATATCGAAATTGGGATAGAGGTCTGTCCACTGACGCTGTCCCTGAGTACCGGCAGCAATCGCGTTGTAACCTTGAGCATGTTCGACATCCGCTTTAAATCCCTGTTTTTTACCAACACTCTCATCGGCAAGACGGGGATTACCAATCATCAGGTCGCGGACAATGAGCGTCATTTTGACACACTCACTTAAAAGATCATCATCGCTGTAGGGTTTTTCACCGGTATGAAAATTGTATTTGAATTTGCTTTTCATGAATTTGAATGCACGATCGAATTCTTCATGATCGTAGAGCCCCTTTTCGATACGGCCTTTGACGGCAACCATATCTACCGATGCCGATCCCATGCCGAAGAAATGATGGAACAGATTTCTGCGCACATCCGAGCCGATTATTCCCATGGAGACGCTTCCCACTGAGAGATAGTTTTTCCCTCTCATTTCTGCAACAGCGCAGGCTGCCCGGGCAAAGCGGAGAAGCCGTTCTGCAACAAAGGGAGCTAAATCACCCTCTTCGCTTTCAAGATCGGGATTGTAAATGGAGAAGATTGGCCGCTTTTTTTCATCCATGGCGGCACAGAATGCTTTGAGCCATACTGCGCCCGGACGGTCGGTCTGGTTGAGACCATAGGCCGCCTGCTGCCATTCCGATGAACCGATTCCCATGCATGCCGACATGAGTTCATCGCTGTAGGCCCAGGAGCGGCTTACCCAGATATTTGCACTCACACCTTCTTTTGTGTAATATTCCTGAGCTAAAGCTCCGGTACGGGCACCGTAGACGATTTCAGGAGCTACGACCACCCGTGGGGGAATACCATCCGAAAGACGGACCTTACTGGTGATCAGGTTATACACTTTTTCCGCCATGACCCAGGTACCGGCAATATTGCTTTCATAGGCTCCGGCCCTGCCGTCGGCAACAGGAGTAATAGCAATCGTAGGCACATGTCCGACAATTCGTCTGTTGCCTTCAGTAAATTTGCGCTGCGAGGATGCGAGTTTCTTGAAGTCTATATGAGCCATTGCTGCTCCTTTTGAAAGAGATTATGTATGAGTGTATTAGAATTCCATTAATATAGAGTTCAAGAATATATAATCGGGAGGAAAGCGGTTTCAACTCAACATTACCTGGCCGCCGGTTACCGGGATCGCCTGTCCGGTCTCATATTCCTGCTCGTGGACATAAAAAATTGCCCGCGCAACATCAAGAGGAGTGCATCCACGGCCCATAGGAACTTTGCTCATGTAGAATTGTTTAACATCATCAATAGTTTTGGCACCTGGGACTTTTCCAGCGTTCAGGTACTGAACAAAAAGCCCCCTTTCGGGGTCTGACCAGAGCGGGCCTTCATAGTAATTACCCGGACAAATGGAGTTGACACGGATATTAGAGTCGATAAGTTCCAGGGCAAAGGACTGGGTCAGACCGATCCCGCCGAATTTACTTCCGGCATAGGCAAAGTTCTTGTTACTCCCCACCAGACCGGATTTCGAACTTATCTGAATGATATCCATGAAATGGCCGGCATGGAAACTGTTTTGGATCTTCATGATCGGCGCCACCGCTTTGGTGCCGAGAAAATAGGCTTTGTAGTTCACCGATGTTACCAGATCAAAGGAGCGTTCATCCATTTCATCGACCGGTCCTGCTTTCAGAACGCCGGCGTTGGAAACAAACAGGTCGAGACCGCCATACAACTTTGCAGCGCAGGCTGCAAATTCCTCAAGGGACGCCAAGTCGGTAACATCCACATGGCAGAAAGCAGCAGAGCCCTCTCCAAACCGGGAGGTGATCTCTCCAACGGTTTCGTTGCCGATTTCATCTTTTATATCACCGATAACGACATAGGCGCCTTCCCGGGCAAGTTCTTCGGCGATCCCCTTGCCGAATCCCTGGGCGCCACCGGTGATTGCGGCGATACAGCCGCCAAGCCTTCCTTCTCTGAACGAACCGCTCTCCGTATGCGTGCAGGGGGTATCGGTGCGGATACATTCGATGAGCCGGTCTGCATCCTGCTTTGTATGAGCCACGGCATAAAGACCCGTTTTTTCGCGTGCAACACAAGCCGGCAGGGGAGAGGATTGTTCCGCCAGTGCTTCGATTGACGGTACAAGGTCGCCGGAAGATACCGTGGAGTCGAAGAAATGGTGTGAAGGTATATTCAGTTTTTCGAGTGTCTCGGTAAAGTGCTTTTTATTTTCCGATAAGCCAAGCGCCTTGTCGGAATTATCATACACAACCACCGGAAGATTTTTTCCTGTGCGGGCGAATGCCATGCGAATTGCTGCTGCCGTTCTGATAATCGTATCGTTCATTTTGAATATTCCCAGAGGTTAAGGTTTTTTAGTGAAAGCAAATTATATTTTTTACCTGCGAAATATTCTGTTCCGCCTATTTTCCTGCATAATCACTGATAGCTTTATCGCCGATTTTGATAAGCTCTTTCATTTCTTTTTTGTCGACAATCTTTTTCCCCTTGCTGTCGATAAAACCGGTATTCCGGTTTTTGCGCTGTTCCTGGTGTGCTGCCAGAATACAGGCGCCTTCATAGCCGATCCTCATGAGTTCTTCATCAAGGGGCACGCCGTTTCGTGCCGAGGGAACCAGCGACATCATTTTCGGCGTATTGTGCTCGGTGCCAAAGGTAACGCAGAAGCCTTCTTCGTAAAAAGATTTTACTACCTTTTTCAGGTGGTCGAACGTGTTTCGGGATGGAATAAATTCGACCGCATATATTTTCAGGCAGTTGAACAACTCGATCAGTTTCGGAATATCCTGTTCGTACTCGTTCAGGCCTATGCTGTCATCGGTAAGAACCGGATAACAGGGGATTCCCCCGCCGTCGAGAATAATTCTTTTAATATCATTGAGAGGAAGAAAGGCCTCTTTTTTCTCTTCTACAAATGCCGGTCTTCCCGCTTTCAAAAGACGGCTTCTGATTTCATTCTGCAGCGTGGCCGAATTGTTCAGATCGGTGGTAAATGACGGATCTTTAAAAAGAATCTGGTACTGTCGCAGCTGTGTGTCCGGATCGGGCCACTGCTTGTTAAAGGCATGAAAAATCGCTTTTGCGACATGGCGTTCACGTACGGTATTTTTTGCATACACACTCCGGATAGTACTGTAATCAAGCGAGAGCGGAATTTTAACCTCTTCAAAATATTCGTTTACCTTCTCAATTACCTGCCAGATGTGGTCCTGAGATGCTTTCCAGAGAGAAGAGAGGATGTTTTTTGAATCGCTTGAAATTGATGGAGGGTAATTGAGGGCTTTTCCGGAGAAATAGATAGCGCCGGGATTTTTGGGGTCGTTCCAACGGTAGCCCTTTTCTTTATCTTCGGGGGAAAAGGCGATGAATTCAATATTGTAAAGGGGATAAACCCGTTGTTTTTCGCACTGGCGGGTAAATTCTTCGTAGCCTTCGATGGTATTGAAATCGCTGATACCCAGAACATCGACCTCCTCCTTTTTTGCAAGGGAAACAGCCTGTTCGATTGATTCAAAACAAGAGAAGGAGTAGGGCGTGTGAATATGTGAATTTGATACAGGGATAGTGTTCATTCAGCCCCCTTTATTCTATATTTTTGGCATTTTTCAGCACATACTCTTCGGCTTCGGTTGACCAGAGTCCCTTATGATTACCCGTAATTTCGGCAAGACCTTTATAAAACGGATTTTCTTTGCCCATATCCTCGAGGTCATCGATAGCAAAAAGCGGCATCGATTTCCGGGTGTATATAAGCTTTTTCCCTCCCGGTATTGACGGCAGATCGAGGATTGTCTGTGCCGCGCTGTCGATTCCGCCGATATGGGTGACCATAACCGCCGGATTGATTGTATTCTTTGCCATAAGCTCGAGGGCTTCGTTCATATCCTTTGTATTGCCGCCCGATGTTCCCACCAGATGATGGCCGCTGTAGTGGACATCGTAAAAATTTATCGAGGCCATGAAATCGGTGCGGGTAGGCCCGGCAAAGAAATTGAGACAGCCGTTGAAGCCCAGGATTCTGCTTGCCTGTTCGATAAGGGGTGCAACCGGGGCAAAAACAAAGACATCATCAAAGCCCTGGTTGTTGTTTATTGCCCGGAGATCTTCGACCGGATTACCGGCTCCTGTATTGACATACCGAAGGTCGACGCCGCATTGACGTGCATGGGCGGGGTCGAAAATTTCTTTTGCACGGTTGAGCCGGGCCTGATCGATATCGGTGATAACCAGAAGCCGCGGGCGCATCGGACCGTGGAGCGCATAGTCGATAGCGCCCAGCCCCATGGGGCCCGCTCCGGCAATGATTGCCATCGAGCCACCCGCTTTAATTCCCATCTGATGAACATATTCTCCCTGCTTGAAATGATACTGTGCATGAAAAGAACCGATGATACATGATGCAGGTTCGGAGAGCGAGGCCTTGAAGAATCCCTCGCCGTCGTAGGGGAGAAGACAGTCCATTTCCAGGACCTCTTTGGGAATGATAATCTTGGTGGCCTGCCCGCCGATATAACGAAATGAATATCCCGGCGCATCCAGAAGACGGTCCGGGTAGTTGAGAGCAGGCTGTATGCTGTATTTGGAACCGGGCGTATACTTTCCTTTATATTTTTCGCCCACTTCCAAAATCGTGCCGCAAAACTCATGCCCGATAATGATCGGATTGTCGGCAATATCTGAAGGGACCCGCTTATGATCGGCTCCCTGTTCGGCCGCTTTATGGGAAGACATGCAGATGCTGTTGGAGGTAATATCGGCTAAAATCTCGTTTTCCGCCATGGAGGGCAAATCGAAATGTTCCAGTCGAAGGTCGTTTTTTTGGTAGAGCCGAAGGGCCAGAGTTTTCATAAAGCCTCAATCCTGTGCTATAATTAATTGTATGGATGATTCACGGCATTTTTCTTCCCAGGAAGCAGGGGGATGTTCGTCGGTCACGAGTATGTCAATTTTGTCGATGTCGACTATTTTGTAAAGAAGGCTCGGTTGTTCGAATTTCGAGTGATCGGCAAGGATAATCGTTTCCCGGGCACCGGCAAGGATCACTTTGGCGATCATTGCACTTTCGTGGTCCACTGCAGAAAGGCCGAAATTAATATCAAGACCGTCACCACCCTGAAAAGCTTTATATCCCCGGAGCTGTTCGATACCCATCTGGGCAACCGTACCGACAGTGTCGAGACGGTCGGGGCGAAGCGTACCGCCAAGCTGAATAATATTGTGATGACCGATATACTCTAAACACTGAAGCAGCCGGACCGAATTGCTGATGATCGTCAGATTCTTTTTGTCCCTGAGATAGGGAATCATTTCCCAACTCGTTGTTCCGGGATCAATATAGACAATGTCGTTATCGTGTACAAGCGATGCTGCACACTTGCCGATCAATTTTTTAGCTTCGATATTATGGGTACTGCGATTGGAGATGGAAAAATTTATGAGCGGTGATTCCTGTTCGGTCCGGACCGCTCCTCCGTATACCTGCTTGAGCAAACCCGCTGCGTTTAATTCGTTGAGATCACGGCGGATTGTGGTTTCGGAAATCGCAAGCTCATCGGCAAGCTCCTTGACAAGAATCGATCCTTCTGTATCGAGCTTGTCGAGAATGATTTTTTTCCGTATTTCAAATCCGTGTCCCATAATCCTCAAAATATACATTTTTAGCGTGGAAAAGTGAAAATGAAGGTTTTAAAATGATTTTTTCGCCCCTGCCGGTTCCGGATGGGTTCATTCTATTCATAAATTATGCATGCAATGCAGAATGCTGTGCAATAACGAATTTTTATGCATCATTATGAGTATTTGTGAGTACTCTTGGGGGTAAATGGGGGAATAATGCAAAACCAAACACATAAGCGTGCGAGAATGCGCAAAAATATGCACAACTTCTTGCCTGTGCACAATATCATAAATTATAATAAAAGAGAGTATGTATACAATAATATAACCGGTCTCTTTAGCTAAAGAGGAGAAATTAAATGGCTACACCCATTGCAATGCCAAAACAGGGACAATCAGTAGAAACATGTGTCATATTGGAGTGGCACAAGAATAAGGGCGATGACGTCAAAGAAGGAGATATTCTTTTTACCTATGAAACCGATAAGGCTTCATTTGAATTCGAATCGCCGGTCGCAGGAACCATGCTCGAAACATTTTTTGAGCCGGACGAGGATATTCCCGTGCTTACCAATGTTGCGGTGGTGGGAAATTCCGATGAGGATGTCAGTGAATTCAGCCCTTCCGGCGGTACATCGTCGGATGAACCTGCTCAATCAGCAGAACCGTCACCGGTACCGGCTGCTACTGCAACCACGGAGGAAAAACCGTCTGCTGCAGAAGCTGTTCCGGAGACTGCGGTTGAAGAAGCGGTGCCGTCCAATGGAAGGGCAAAAATATCACCCCGCGCGCGGATGCGGGCACAGGAGAAAGGTGTTGATATCGGCAAAGTAAAAGGCACCGGTCCTGGAGGGCGAATCATCGAAAGCGATATCGATGCATTTCTTGTAACTCATCCGCAACCGACCAGAGCCGCTGCGGCGGTCCAGGCTGCAACCGGCGCTGCAACACCGGAGGCCGGAACGGCTTTCGGCGGACGGGTGAGTACGGCAGATATGGTTGCCGAACCCCAGCCTGCAGCAGCAGGAACAGCTCCTTCATCGGTGCAGGATGATATCGTTGAAGTTAAAATCAGCAATATGCGGAAAATCATCGGCTCGCGCATGATGGATTCCCTGCAGCAATCCGCTCAGCTGACCATGCATTCATCAGCCGATGCCCGGGCGCTCATGGCCTATCGGAAAAAGATCAAACAGAAAGGCAAGGATCTGGGGCTGGCCGATATCAATATCACCGACCTGATCTCCTTTGCCGTCTCCCGGATACTGCCGCAGTATCCCGAGCTTAACTGTCATTACGAGAACAATCGCCTGCTCCAATATAAAAATGTTCACCTCGCCATGGCGGTTGATACACCCAGAGGGCTTCTTGTCCCGGTAATCCGTTTTGCCAATCAATTGTCGCTCAACGACCTTTCGCTTTCGATCAAAGGGCTTGCCGGTCAGGCGCGGGAAGGAGCGGTAAATCCCGACCTTCTGAGCGGAGGAACAATTACCATTACCAATCTGGGTTCCTTTGGTATAGAATATTTTACCCCGATCCTTAACCGGCCACAAGTAGCGATTTTAGGAGTCAATACCATTACTCCCAAACCGGTGATAAGTGGTGACAATGGTGAATATTCCATGGCGCCTCATATCGGTTTTTCATTAACCATCGATCATCGGGTAGTTGATGGCGCACCGGCGGCACGGTTTATGAAAGGTCTCTGCACGGCTATCGAAAATATTGACCTCACGCTTGCAAACGCATAACCAGTCCCTTTATCAAGCAATGAAAGGAAATGCAATGTACGATTTAGTCATACTCGGCGGCGGCCCCGCCGGTTACCTCTCGGCCGAACGGGCAGGGGAGGCCGGTTTGAATACCGTGCTTATCGAAAAATGCCATCTGGGTGGTGTGTGCCTCAACGAAGGTTGCGTGCCTTCAAAAACAATTCTTTACAGCTCCAAGCTTTTCTCCCAGGCAAAACACTCGCAGGGGTTCGGTGTTACTGTTGGTGATGCTGCATTCGATCTGAAAAAAGTCATGACCCGGAAAGAAAAGGTGATCGGTGCCCTCAGGAAGGGTATCGCCGCTACCATGAAGAAAAACAAGGTGACTGTTGTCAATGGTGAGGGCACGGTTCTTCCCAAAGAAAACAATGCCTTCAGAGTCAAGGCCGGTGATACGATCGTGGAAGGAAAAAAGCTTTTAATCTGTACCGGTTCGGAGGCTATCCGCATTCCGATTCCCGGCGCCGACCGCGATTTTGTTTATACTAACCGCGAAATTCTTTCGATCGATCATATCCCCGAAAATTTCGTTGTTATCGGTGGCGGCGTAATCGGTCTTGAGATCGCAAACTTTTTTGCCGAAGTGGGAAGCAAGGTGACGGTAGTCGAACTTCTGCCCTTTATCGGCGGACCGATCGATTCGGATATCAGCGCGGCCCTTAAAAAGGAAATG
The DNA here is from genome assembly GCA_014728215.1 of Chitinivibrionales bacterium. NCBI lineage: Bacteria > Pseudomonadati > Fibrobacterota > Chitinivibrionia > Chitinivibrionales > Chitinivibrionales bacterium. The sequence goes on along the minus strand of WJLZ01000215.1, from coordinate 29,411 downwards.
GAAAAGAAAGGTATTGTATTCAAACTCCAGTCAAAGGTGGTTGAGATCGGTGAAAAATCGGTCGTCTACGAAGCCGGAGGCAACAAGGAATCTGTCGATGCCGATATCGTGTTGATGAGTGTCGGACGCCGTCCGGTCACCAAAGGGCTCGGATTCGAAAATATCAACCTTTTTATTGATAAAGGTGCGATCAGAGTCGATGAACGCGGACGGACCAATGTACCCGATGTCTGGGCTGCCGGTGATGTCAACGGCGTTTCCATGCTTGCCCATACCGCCTACCGTGAAGGTGAGGTGTGTATCAACGATATTCTCGGAAAAAATGACCGGATGCGTTATCATGCAGTTCCCGGCGTTATTTATACCCACCCGGAAGTTGCGACCATCGGCTTGACCGAAAAGGAAGCTGCACACGAGGGTATCGAAGTGACAACTGCAAAGCTTCCCATGTCCTACAGCGGGCGATATCTTGCCGAAAACGAAGCGGGTAAAGGCTTTTGCAAGGTTGTTGTTAACAAGGAAACCCGTGCCCTTCTGGGTGTGCACATGATCGGGTCGGTCTGTTCGGAGATGATTTTCGGTGTTGCCCCGATGATCGAAAACGAACTCCGGGTAGAGGATATCGCAGAACTGGTATTTCCTCATCCCACGGTGAGTGAAATAATACGCGACACGGTCAAGCATGCGAAGTAAGAGGAAACCACGGAGTATCACGGATATTCACAATGAACAAAACAATTCCAATTTATACATTTTAACAAATGGAGTAAGTAATGCCCAAGAAGCTGATTATTGACCCGAAAGTAGTGCGTCGGAGCGGAAAAATCGTTCTGGATCCGATCCCGGTAAATCAGTATAAGAACGGTTTTGCTGAAGAGTCGAAACGGCGTTCCAAAGAAGATTTTATTCGGATATACCGCGACATGTGTGTTGTCCGCGAATTCGAAACAATGCTGAATACGATCAAGACGACCGGTGAGTATGCGGGAGTCAAGTATAATCATCCAGGCCCTGCTCATCTGTCGATAGGGCAGGAAGCGGCTGCGGTTGGTATGGCCTATACGCTTGATGTTGATGATTATATTTTCGGTTCTCACCGGAGTCACGGTGAAATTCTGGCAAAGGGTCTCAGCGCCATACGCCGTCTGGGCGACACCGATCTCATGAAAATCATGGAATCCTATCTTGACGGTATAATCCTGAAAATTGTAGAAAAAGAGCACAAGGGCTCTGTTGAAGACCTTGCGACGGATTATCTGGTTTACGGGGCGCTGGCGGAAATTTTTGCACGGGAGACCGGATTCAATAAAGGCCTCGGCGGTTCTATGCATGCATTTTTTCCTGCTTTCGGTATCTACCCGAACAACGCCATTGTCGGAGGTTCGGCGGATATCAGTGTGGGTGCTGCGCTCTATAAAAAATGCAATATGAAACCCGGCCTGGTGGTCTGTAATATCGGTGATGCTTCATTGGGTTGCGGTCCTGTATGGGAAGCGCTCTGTATTGCCACTATGGACCAGTACACTGAGTTGTGGGAAGGTGATTTCAAGGGTGGATTACCCCTTATTATCAATATCATGAACAACCATTACGGCATGGGCGGTCAGCCGGATGGTGAAACCATGGGGTTTGACATGGCGGCCCGCCTGGGAGCCGGAATCACCGAAGCCCAGATGCATGCTGAACGTATCGACGGCTACAATCCTCTCGCCGTTATCGATGCCTTTGAAAGGAAAAAGAATATAATCAAGGATAAAAAAGGTCCGGTACTTCTCGATACCTGTACCTACCGTATCTCCGGACATTCGCCGTCGGATGCATCTTCGTACCGTGAACGTGATGAAATAATTCTATGGGAAAAAGAGGATTCCATTATTTCCTTTGGCCAGACACTGGTCGACAATAAAGTCTGTTCGGAGGGAGAACTCAAGCAGATACGCTCGAGTGTAGAAGAGCTTATTGCCAAGGCGATTCGACTTGCCACCGACGATTCACTCTCTCCTCGCATGGATGTAAGCAGGGATCCCGATGTAATCGCCCGAACAATGTTCTCTAATACCCGGGTCGAAAAGATGGAAGACCGTGTTCCCGAAACGCTTATGCCCCTGGAAGAGAATCCACGGGTCAAACAGATTTCCCGACGGAGCAGGAAAGGTGTTGATGATCAGGGTAAGCCGCTTGCAAAGGGCAAAGCCGTTCAATTCCGTGATGCGATGTTTGAGGCGGTTATTCGCGGCTTTTATACCGATCCGACCCTCATTGCTTATGGTGAAGAAAACCGTGACTGGGGCGGTGCCTTTGCGGTCTATCGCGGCCTTACCGAAGCACTTCCCTATCATCGTCTGTTTAACAGCCCTATTTCCGAAGGTGCCATTGTCGGTTCTGCGGTGGGCTACGGACTCTGCGGTGGACGGGTCATTGCCGAACTGATGTACTGCGATTTTCTCGGACGGGCCGGTGATGAAATTTTCAACCAGCTTTCCAAATGGCAGGCCATGAGCGCCGGCATTCTGAAAATGCCGGTTATAATCCGGGTCAGTGTCGGATCAAAATACGGTGCCCAGCATTCGCAGGACTGGACAAGTCTCTGCACCCATATACCCGGACTGAAAGTCGTCTTTCCGGCAACACCCTACGATGCCAAGGGTTTGATGAACTCCGCGTTGACCGGAACCGATCCGGTTATATTCTTTGAGTCACAGCGGATTTATGATATCGGTGAACTGTTCAACCCCGAAGGGGTTCCCGAAGGCTTTTATGAAATTCCGATTGGTGAACCCGATATCAAACGTACCGGGAAGGACCTGACAATCATCACAATCGGCGCAACGCTCTACACTGCATTAGAAGCGGCTGATACGCTCAAAGACAAATACGGTGTTGAAGCCGAAGTTATGGATCTTCGCTCACTCAATCCGTTGAATTATGACCTCATTCTCAAATCGGTCAAAAAGACCGGGAAGGTCCTTTTGTCCAGCGATGCCTGTGAACGGGGTTCATACCTCAATGATGTCGCACGGAATATCTCCGAATTGGCATTCGATTATCTCGATGCGCCGCCGGTTGTTGTAGGATCGAAAAATTGGATTACTCCCGCCTACGAACTCGAGAAAGCCTTCTTCCCCCAGCCCGACTGGATTGTCGATGCCGTTCATCAGAGAATCCTCCCGCTCAAAGGTCACCAGATCGCTAATAACTATACCGATCTGGAAAGAATCCGTCTGAGCAAACAGGGAGTATAAAAGAGCATCCAAATACAAAGGCGGAGTCGTGCGACTCCGCCTTTTGTGGTCTCTGTCCGAGGGTTTCCCGCAAAGCGGGAGACTTCCGCTTACTTCGCCGCAGCTCAGCACAAGCCGCTCCAGCAGTGGTTTATGAGGATGCTCAGGGTATTGAGTTTTTTCTTATTTGTCGTAATCGTTTTCGTTTGCTTTTGGCGCGCTTAAACGATCATACCCTCATTCACCGTCACTTCAATTCTTTCCACCGAAGGACTGCGGGAGAAAACCTTTGTACTGATCTCATGGGGCAGTTCCAGTGTGTGAGTCGTTTCGGATTTGCCCTTTGAATCGATTACCGTCACATGTTCATTTGCGCCCAGCGAGTAGATGATTGGTACTCCGCAGTAGGTAAATCCAAAGGTTTTTGGTGCCAGCTGAAGTGTCTGGAATGAACCGGTATTATTAACATAGCGGAAGGTAGCTTTATCTTCGAGGAATTCCCCTTTGTTGAGAAGTTTTGGTCTGAACTGAAGAGTACCGTTGCGGACTACGATTCCCAATTCGCCCCATCGGGCGATAATCTCTTCTTTTACCTGACCGGTCATACCGGGCTGCTGTGCACCGGCAAAGCTCGGGGTATGGGAATAGGGATCAGCAGGGAATGAGCCGTATTCCTTGACATCCTTATTGGAACTCAGTCCCCGCCGCACACGATAATAGGTATTTTTGATTTCCTTTAAAAGCGACTGGTCTGCATTAGTATCGCAGGCATTCTGAAACTGTTCCTCGACTGCAAGCAACAACTTGGTCACCTGGTGCCAGTAGATGCATCCGAGCCCCTCGAAACAGAACATGCTTCCCGAGCGTCCGGTAAAGGCCTTATGATTAAAAACCTTTTCGTATATCGCAAGTACTTCATCTCTCTGTTTGTTGTCGGGTGCATAGGAAGCCGGTAGAGTGTTCATGGCTTTTTTTACATCGTTGGCATTCTTAAAATCGGGATTGAAACGGTAGTTCCCTTTTGCATCCACATGTACAAGGGCGGTAAAGCTCTCATTTATCTGTTTGCTGAGATAGTCTGATGATTCTATGAGTTTTTTGGGGATAGTGTTCTTCTCCAGAAATCCCGGAAGATTTCTGTCGGGGTAGAGCATGTAGCTGTGTTGATCTTCCCGATAGATCGGACTATTTTCCATCGCTTTCAGAATATCGACAACTTCACCGGGGGTAAGGGCGCCCGAACCAATGACACCCACCTGGCCTTCAAGCATGAGGTAGAGATGCTCGACTTCGGCGGTTCCCGGCTGCAGGTGAAGAATGTTATAGGCATGATAGAGTCCGTCATCCCGCTTGTTAACCCTGACTGCATGGTCGGTGCAGGTAAGCGTGTTTTTTAAAAAGGAATGGATATCGGCAAGTGCGATGGTTGTTTTGCCCGAAAAGCCATTGTTATAAACCGAAAAACGGTAATCGGTAAATGCTTTACCACATGCATCGAGGTGTTCCCGCCTTTTTTGTGGGGAGACTTCGGATTTGCCCAGTGCTGCGGCTGTGGCCTTATATGTTTCATTGATTGCTGCAAACCATGTGGCGACTTCCCTGGATATTGTACACTCTTTGATATCGATTTCTTCGAGAATGCTTTTCAGAAAGGCGAGATACCGGCGAAGGCTGTAGAGTGTCACCATGGAAATACCATTACCAACCAGCGCATTATTGGCATCGTTCCATTCCGGCCGCAACGTATTCATCCATATGCCGCCGTCAAGCACGAGATTGGAACATTTCGATAGAATGGAGACCAGCATTTTTTCGAGGAGCGATACATGGTACACCGATCCATCGGAGGAGAGCACCATTTTTCCATCCGCACCCAGGCGTTCGACCTGTTGGTCGATTTTTGCAGCACGCTCGTCGTTGAAGGCGATCGTATCCTGCGGATCGGCAACAATATCCTCGTAGGGTTTGAGATCGTAGGGCACATTGGCGTAGCTGAACTGTTCTTTGGTAAGCATCGTGTGCAGCAACTCGGGATAAAACCGTTCGGACCATTCCAGAAATTTCAGGAGGTAGATCAGCTGATGATCTCCCCAGTAGCCGATCGAGCTCCAGGGGTCTTCGGGATTGAGAATTTCCCAGTCGATACCCTGCCGGGTGATTCGGTAGGGATTGAACCCGTCGATTGTGGACGCATCCACAAAGGTGGCGATAAAGCTCGGGATATAGGAGGGGAAACTCAGGCAGAGTGCTTCCCAGTTCTGAAAAATATCCCGCCAGTTTCCTTCGAAATTGAGACATCTGGAGCCGTCGGGATTTTTCAGGTGTATCGAAAATTTATTCCATGGTCGAGAAGGGTCACCGTGTCGTCGACTGAATGAAATGGGAAGGTATTCGTATATCAGCCGTGCCAACGAAGGATCATTCTGCGCTCCTGCTTTAGCGAGAAGTTCCGGCTGTTTGACCGATTCGCCAAGGGAGTCGAAAAACTCTTTGTGCGCCGGCACAACGGTTTTGTTCCGGACCATGATAAAATCGATCAGGTCGCTTTTGGAAATATCATAGCGGTCGGCGAACAACCCGCCCCGCCCGATATTGAACAGTACATTTGCGAAGTGATGTATCTGGGTGATCTGTTCGCTGCTGCATTGCAGCCCATCGGCAATGCCTACCAGTTTGGATAGTTCTTCATTGCCTTCCTTGACAGTTAGGTCAATCGATTTGGTAAGGTTGCCGCTTGTGGTGATTTCTTTCTTAAGAGCGACAACATCGGCCTGGCTGACTGCAACGTCGGCAACAAGACGGATACGGTTTGTGTCGCCCGGTTTAATTTTTGATTCGGTTTCGATCAGGTAAGCTCCTTTTTGTCCCCGCAGTTCTTTTTCGGTGGTAAGGGCGTCGCCGCAGCGGAAACGCTCGATCTGATCGGGACTGAGAAGCGTTGCTTTCGGTGTTGTTCCCTGGTGCCATACAATCGATGCTCTCAATGCTTCGCTGGGTTCGGCGCGGTCGACAATGTTGGATGCCAGACCAAAGATGCCTATCCCGGTTTCTTCATCGAGTTCGGTCCGTTTATAGGCGTCGGCAAGTGAGCTTTTTCCTTCACTGACAATCAAAGGAACGCCATAGGGCATGACATTCTGAAATCCGGTAAGCAGGCGAACCGAAATACCTGATGATGTGTCATTGTTGATCACCGAAGGTTCGTAGATAAAGCCGTACCGGTCGCTCATTTTCCAAGCATAGCGAAAGGTGCATTTCAGATCGGTGTTTTCTTCTTCGAAAATGATGCTGTTTCCCTGGGCGCTCTTATAAATCGTACGATTAATCGAATAGCAGAGTTGTGAAAGTTCGGTGAAGGGTTCCCAGAGGTTTGTGGCGCCGTCTTTTGTAACGAGGAGGAGATTTGCCGGTCCTGTATGCGATGCGCTTTGATGGATTTTATCCACCGTTTCGTAGGGGAAAAGTGAGATGTCGGGTCCAACCCGTCCGCAAACCAGTGAGCCGTTGCTGCTGATAAACATCCACAAGTTTGTGTGGCTCATAAGGCTGATAAAAAAAGGCTTGAGACGGTCGAAATGTTCGATTGCATAAAAATCACTTCCGTCAATTTGCAGCAGTGTGCCGGAAGGTTCTGCGGTTGAACAGTGCGCAGTTGTGCTTGGTCCAAGCAATATTTTTTCAGATCGGCTCATGATACCAACTTTCTGCTAAAGTGAAAAAAGATGATGCTGATTATTGACGATGATTTAAAGAATATAGCATTTTACTGGAGTTACAGAAAATGGGTCAGGGCAAATAAATAATACAATTGTAGTCTGAAGGAGAAAATGGTGAGTGAGAAGAGCGAAAAACAAAAAATGATGGCAGGGGAGTGGTTTTGCGCCAATGATCCCGAGCTTGATAGTGACAGAATCAGGGCCTACGATTTAGCTACCGAATACAACAATACTACCCGGGGGGAAAACGAAAAGAGAAGTGAGATACTAAAGCAGTTGCTTGGTGAATCTCATGATGATACGGTTATTGTCCCGCCGTTCAGGTGCGATTTTGGTTATAACATTTTTATCGACAAGAACTTTTATTGCAACATGGGGCTGGTTATTCTCGATGAAGGTGAAGTCAGGATCGGCCACAGCGTTGCGATCGGTCCCAATCTTCATATTTACACGGCCCACCATCCGTTGGATGATCCTATCGAACGGGGGAAGGGCATGAGTATGGGGAAACCGGTGATTATTGGCAAGTATGTCTGGATGGGCGGTGGAGTCATTATTAATCCCGGCGTGACAATAGGGGAATACAGTATTATCGGATCGGGAAGTGTAGTGGCAAAAAATATACCCCCCAGAGTGGTTGCGGTAGGAAATCCATGCCGTCCGATCCGGGAATTAACGATCAAAGAGATTGAATCTGCGGAAACACGGCAGTAAAAAAAACGGTTGTTTGTGCAAAAAGACTTGACATTACCAAGCGCGCAACAGCATATTATATACTGAGAATGGGCAAATGCATGTTCTCGGGCTATCATGCCCGCAGCCTCACAGCGTTTCAATTCACTTGAAATTAATCCAATCTTACTTAGGTTCAGTGAACGAAAAATATTTTTTGAGTAGAGATTTTTCTCTTCTCTCCCGAGGTTGCAGATAATCATATAACTGTGGTTAGTTTTAATTCCTCTAAATAAATCAGAAAAATCAATAGAGTTTAATTAAAACCTGAATATATAGGTTCATATTCTTACCTTTTTATATATGAACAATTTACAACTTAAAAGAAAACAGAAAGTCCCTCCTTACCCAAATCAAACAGAGGTGTGTTAATGAATGTGACTGAAGCCAAACAGAAATCCATTGTCGAACTCAATGAAATAGCCGAGAGTCTTGGTATCGAAGATCATCGGGAAATGGATAAACAGGAGCTAATATTTAAAATTTCACAGGCGCAGGCCTCCCAGAACGGTCAGATGTTTGCCGAAGGCGTGCTGGAAATTATGCCTGATGGATTTGGTTTTCTCCGTTCGCCGTCAAACAGCTATCTCAGCGGTCCCGATGACATCTATGTATCGCCGTCACAGATAAAGCGATTTCACCTGAGAACCGGCGATACTGTTTCCGGACAGGTTCGTCCGCCTAAAGATTCCGAACGTTATTTTGCCTTGCTTCGGGTCGAGCAGATCAACTACGAAGATCCCGAAGAATGCAAGAAGAAAATCAATTTCGACAACCTTACGCCTCAGTTTCCCGACCGTCGATTCGATCTCGAGCACGATCCCAAAGATGTTTCAACCCGGATCATGAATCTGTTGACACCGATCGGTGCAGGGCAGCGTGGTCTGATTGTTGCACCACCTCGTGCAGGAAAAACAATCCTGCTCAAAAACATCGCCAATGCCATTTTGCATAATCAGCCTGATGTTTTTGTTATTGTGCTCCTGATCGATGAACGTCCTGAGGAAGTTACCGATATGGCGCGATCGGTAAAAAATGCAGAGATAATCAGTTCTACCTTTGATGAACCCGCAGAGCGTCATGTAGTTGTTGCCGAAATGGTCATTGAACGTGCCAAGCGTCTTGTTGAGCATCAGCGGGATGTGGTCATTCTTCTCGACAGTATCACCCGTCTTGCCCGTGCTCATAATACGGTGGCCCCCCATTCAGGGCGAATTCTATCCGGTGGTGTCGATTCTCAGGCCCTGTACAAACCCAAACGGTTCTTTGGCGCGGCCCGGAATATCGAAGATGGGGGAAGTCTTACGATTATCGCGACTGCCCTTATCGAAACCGGCAGCAGGATGGATGAAGTTATTTTCGAGGAGTTCAAGGGTACCGGCAACATGGAGCTTGTTCTCGACAGAAAAGTCCAGGAACGCCGCATATTCCCCGCTATGGACCTGATGAAATCCGGTACGCGGAAAGAAGAGCTTCTGTTAACTAAGGAAGAGCTGAACCGGATGTGGGTTCTCAGGAAATTTCTTGCCACGATGACTCCGATTGAAATGATGGAATTTATGCGTGAAAAAGTTCTGGCAACCAAAACAAATCGTCAATTTCTGGAATCCATGAAAAGCTAGGTGAGAAGTATGAAAATTGCGGTAATAGGCACGGGAAACATGGGGAGCGCGATTATACGGGCAATTCTGAAAATGAAAAGCAAAGGGATCTCCTTATTTGCCTGGGATAAAAATAATACCGTCTTAAAAAATATTCCCAAACAGGTCCCTGTTATTGCACCGCAAGCCTGGTTTAAAAAGAAGATCTGGCCTGATGTCGTTATTATTGCGGTAAAACCTCAGGATATGGGCGAGACCCTTTCTCAGATGGCCGGTCAGAGTCGTCAGCGTCGCTCATTCAATCCTCTCTGGATCTCAATTGCTGCCGGAGTAAATATCAAATCACTAGAAAAGCTTCTCGGTTCCGGAGCACGTCTCTGCAGGGTAATGCCGAATACCCCGGCCCAGATTGGTGAGGGCATGTCTGCCTATACCATGAACAAAAACTGCAAAGAGAGAGACAGTAAAACTGCAGAAATTATTCTCTCATCCTTCGGGAAGTGTATCCAGGTTCCCGAAAAGCATATGGATGTTGTTACCGGTCTTTCCGGCAGCGGACCTGCCTATGTTTATTTGTTTATCGAATCGCTTATTGAAGGTGGTGTAGCTGCTGGTCTTCCCTATGCTGTTGCAAAGAAATGCGCGGTCCAGACAGTCCTTGGTGCTGCAGCGATGGTTGAGCGGTCGGATGAAAGTCCCTCAGATTTGAAATCGAAAGTAACCTCCCCCGGTGGAACGACAATTGCCGGTTTGATGGCTTTAGAGGAAAACAGATTTAAATTCGCTGTTGCCGAAGCCGTGAAAAAGGCGACTGCCCGTTCTGTCGAATTAGGAAAACAGTAAGCCATCCCCTCCACTTCCAGGAAAGGATAGGTCCATTGTGTGCGGTAAAATAAATCGGATAATTATGCAGAGCTGGATCTTTATACTCCCTTTGGTTGCATCAATTTCCTTTGGCGAAGACACGAAGCTTTTAGAGGCCGGCACCCAGGCGCCTTCCTTTTCTCTTCCTTCGCTTGGTGGAAAGCGGGAAGTACTCAGTGTCTGGTGCGGAAGAATGTCCAAACCCTACATTAACAACAAACCTCATATCGTTATTCTCAGCTTTTGGGCAACTTGGTGCAAGCCATGCCGGAAAGAGATTCCGGAATTGATGAAATTTGCGAAGAACCATGCCGGCGAGTCAGTCAAGATCTTTCTGATTAATATTGATAAGGAAGGTGCTGCCAACGCAGGACCTTTTGTTAAAGAACAAAAATATACCCTCCCGGTCCTTCTCGATCCCTACAAGCGGACATCCGAACGATATGGCGTAAAATCGCTTCCCGCATTATTCGTAATCGGTCCGGAGGGCAAAATCAGGTATTCCTCGACAGGGTATGATGATGATCAATCGCTGATCGACAAAATGGAAGATGTTGTTACCCGGATCAGGGAAGGCAAAGAAGTGGAAAAGGAGACCGTTGCCAATGAAGGTGAATCGGTTCCGGTTGGCGATGATGAAAGTGCTGATACTGCGATTTTACCCCGGGACAAGTGGAATGCCGTTGCCCGGAAAGAATGCGGTGATGACCCCGAAGAGATAGCCGCAGAACTTGGAGTTGGGGTGGAAGAGCTTAAGATCTGGTATCAGGAATTAAAGAATGCTGCACTGTCGGTATGGAGCAACAAAAAGAACAAGTAGGCCCCGAAAAAACGGCTAAAGAGCTCCGAAAGCCGGCCGCCCGAATTGTTGGTCCGGCTGTGGCTGTACCTGTGGCTGTTGCGGCACTTCCAGCATGTGACCGTCATTTACCCGCTTTCTCAATTCATTGGATGCTTCAAAAATCGGCTTGAATCCTGCATCAACCTGTATCTGTTCTCCGGTTCGCGGGTTGCGTGCGGTACGGGCGTTTTTCCTTTTGATTTTAAAACGGCCGAATCCGCGAATTTCAATATTTTTCCCACTCTGAAGAGTATTCGATACAGTTTCCAGAAAGCTTTCAACAACAATCTTGGTATCCACCTGCGTGAGTCCGGTTTTTTCGGATATCTTCTCTACCAGATCTCTTTTTGTGATGTTTCCCATTATTCTGCTACTCCGTGATAAGAAAACAAGTTAAGCCTGCATAGTTAGTCTAACGTAACTCAATATATTGTTGCTGCACCAAGGCACACACTGATTAGAATACATTGGTTTACCCGGAAAAATCAAGTAGTTTTTAACTTCATATATAAAAATAAGTTATGATAATTGAAGTGTTTACTTTTTCTACAATATATTGTGTTATTTTGAAAAATTAGCTACTAGAAAGAAGTTTAATTTTCTGCTGTGCAATGTGATTGAGCGCATCGATGCCTGCGATTGAACGATATGCGGAAAGAGCCTTATCATTCATATCCAGTTTTTCGTATGCCACTGCCAGTTGCAGCAGGATTCTTATATTTGACGGTTCCGCATCTTTTGCCCGTTTAAGAAAAAATGCTGCTTCCTTGTTTTGTTCATTTTCAAGACAGATCAAGCCGAGTTTGAAATTAGCTTCCGCATGGTCCGGGACAATGGCAAGTGCTTTTTTGAAACGTTCTGCCGCGCGCTGTCGGTCATTATAAAAAGTATAATACAATTCTCCCAGATTATAAAGGGTGTTGAAATCGTGAGGATTGAGGGCCAGAGCTGTCTGATATGATTTTTCGGCCGCCTCGGCCTGTTCGAGATAATAGTATGCCATACCAAGGCGGGAATGGGTTTTGGCATGAAGCGGTTCGATGCGGAGTATTTTTATAAGAGAATCCCGGCACCGAAGATACTGGTTCAAATTCATGAAATATCGTGCCTGCTGATAGCGGGCTTCAACATAATCGGAATCGATATCGATAGCTTCCAAAAAGAGGCGTTCCGCTTTATCCGACGGACTCTTGAGTGAGGCTTCGATTTGCGCAAGATAACACGCGGCTTCGGCACAGTGGGGATAGTGTGAATAGGTCTCTTCAAGTTGCCGGATGCTTTCTTTGATTTGATCCTGGTAGAAGAGGACGAGGCCCAGCCGTGCGGCAATGGCCGGTTGAAGAGAATCCCGAATATCATCCTCGAGCAGCTCCTTGAATTGCATCTGTGCATCCGGGTGTTTGCCCGAATGAAGATAGGCGGTTGCAAGATCGTATCTGATGTTCCGGTCGTTTTTCGTTGCAGGAAGGATTCGCAGGAGATGAGGTATTGCTTTATGGGGGCGGTTTGTTTTGAGATAATTGTCAGCCGCCTGTTTGTGAGCGCTGATATCGACCTCCATGAGATCGCCACTTCGTTCGGTATAGAGTGTCAGAAGCTCCCGTGTCCGGGCTGTTCCGACCGGTTCAGGGCCTGATGATTTAATCGCGATAAACTGAAGAAGCCATGCCGCTGCTACAAAGAGAATGCATCCCGACGAAGAGAATATCAGCACCCGGGTGAGGATTTTTATCTCTTTATCGGTGAGATTGAGTTTCTTTAACAAATTCTTTAAAAAAATCATATGAAGCTCAAGGGCAAAATAGTACAACCTTCATTCTATATCTTACAAACATTATATCGGTTTTGCAAAAAAAAACTTGACTTGGACCTGCGATTTTTATATATTTATTGGCACTCAATTTAAAAGAGTGCTAACAATCCTTTGAAATTATACCGATTTTGTGTGTTTTTAGTTGTTTTTACTAATCCTTTGAAGGGAGGACTTTATGAACATTAAACCTCTGGCCGATCGAATTCTGGTGCAGCCTTTGGAAGCGGAAGAAAAGACTGCCGGCGGAATTATCATTCCTGATAATGCCAAGGAAAAGCCGCAGAAGGGTGAAGTTGTCGCTGTTGGACCAGGCAAATTTTCCGACAGTGGTCAGAAAATCGACATGACCCTCAAGAAGGGCGAAAAGGTCCTGTACGGCAAATATTCCGGAACCGAAGTAAATATCGAGGGTTCCGACTATCTTATTATGAAAGAGAGCGATGTACTGGCGATAATCTGATTAGGATGATAGTGTACAAGTAATCTGGTAATTAATAAGATGAACTTTTATCATATTTAACGAGGAGATATAATTATGGCAGGAAAACAATTGGCATTTGATATCAAAGCCCGTGACAAGTTGCTCAAAGGTGTGGACCTTCTGGCAAATGCTGTACGGGTAACGCTTGGTCCACGCGGACGGAATGTTGTTCTGGACAAGAGCTTTGGTTCACCTACGGTAACCAAAGACGGTGTAACCGTTGCAAAAGAGATCGAGCTTGAAGACAAGTTCGAGAACATGGGTGCACAGATGGTCAAGGAAGTTGCTTCGAAGACTTCCGATATCGTTGGAGACGGTACCACTACTGCAACCGTTCTGGCTCAGATTATCGCTCATCTTGGCATTAAAAACGTGACCGCCGGTGCGAACCCGATGTCGATCAAACGGGGAATCGATAAGGCTGTACGTGCTATTGTCGATCAGCTCGAAAAAGATGCAAAACCTATTTCGGGCAAAAAAGAGATTGCTCAGGTTGGTGCCATTTCAGCAAATAACGATCAGGAAATTGGTGATCTGATTGCCGAAGCAATGGATAAAGTCGGTAAAGACGGTGTTATTACCGTTGAGGAAGCCAAAGGTATCGAGACTAATCTTGAAGTTGTTGAAGGTATGCAGTTTGATCGCGGCTACCTTTCACCCTACTTTGTTACCAATTCCGAAACAATGGAGTGTGTTCTCGATGAACCGATGATTCTCATCTATGACAAAAAGATTTCGGCCATGAAAGACCTTCTGCCGATCCTCGAAAAAGTCGCACAGATGGGTAAATCATTGCTGATTATCTCCGAGGATGTTGATGGTGAAGCCCTTGCTACACTGGTTGTCAACAAGCTCCGCGGAACATTGAAGATTTCTGCTGTTAAGGCACCTGGTTTCGGTGACCGTCGGAAAGCCATGCTCGAGGATATTGCCGTTCTTACCGGTGGTATCGTGATTTCTGAGGATGCCGGTTTCAAACTCGAGAATACAACTGTCGATTCTCTTGGTACCTGTAAGCGTGTTTCTATCGATAAAGAAAACACCACAGTTATCGAAGGTTCCGGCAAAACAGACGATATCAAAGGCCGGGTCAATCTGATCCGCAAGCAGATCGAAGAGACGACTTCCGACTACGACAAAGAAAAACTCCAGGAACGTCTGGCAAAACTTGCCGGTGGTGTCGCAGTGCTCAATATCGGTGCTGCCACAGAAACCGAAATGAAAGAAAAGAAAGCACGCGTCGAAGATGCTCTTCATGCTACCCGTGCTGCGGTTGATGAAGGCATTGTTGCCGGTGGCGGCGTTGCGCTTATCAGAGCGAGCAAAGCACTTGACGGTTTGAAGCTCGAAAGTGATGAAGCCGTTGGTGTTTCCATTATCAAGCGTGCTATTGAAGAACCTCTTCGCATGATCATTTCCAATGCCGGCCTCGAAGCATCGGTCATATGCAACGAGGTTAAGAAGGGTAAGGATGGTTACGGATTCAATGCTCAGACACTTGAGTACGAAGACCTTATGAAGACCGTTCCGGATCCGAAAAAGGTTTCACGTACAGCACTCGAAAATTCTGCAAGTATTGCAGGATTGATCCTCACAACAGAGTGTATTGTTTCGGAGCTGCCCAAAGAAGAAGAACCTGCCGGTGGTGCCGGTGGTGCTCCTGGTATGGGTGGCATGGGCGGCATGGGTGGTATGGGCGGCATGATGTAAACCGTCAGTAAGCCATGTCAATATAAACGTTCCGGACTGCGCGCAGTGCGCGGTCCGGGGCGTCTTTTCGCAGAAAGTTCGGGCATATGTTCGACCAGTCGCTAAACGAACGAGAATTATCGGTTTTTGAGGCCATTGTTCGGAACTATATCCTCAATGGGACGCCTACAGGGTCGCGGTTTTTATCCAAACAGAAAAATATCAATGTCTCACCCGCGACTGTTCGCAATGTAATGGGCGACCTCGAAGAGATGGGATTGATTACCCATCCCCATACATCTGCCGGAAGAATCCCCACCGACAAGGGATACCGGATATATGTCGACCGGCTGATGAAATTAATCGAGCTTCCGCGGGAAATAAAAAAACAGATCAAAAATTTCATTGTCCAGAGTAATCCCTCTGATATGCATATGCTTCTGGAAGCCACATCCAAAGCGTTGAGCAAAGCAACCCGTCAATTGGGAGTGGTCCTGGCGCCAAAGCTCCATGAAGGTGTTTTTCGCCATGTGCATATCCACAAAATAGGGGAGCGGCGCTATCTGATGAATCTGGCTATCGATTCGGGCTTTATAAAAACCATGGTGCTCGAATTTGAAGCCGATATCAGTTCCGAAAAATTGGAGCTCGCATGCACAATCATGAATAACCGGTTTAACGGTATGGAACTAAGAGAAATGTGCTCCAACAACAGAGAACTCTATTCGGAACTCCAAACAACCGATCCCGATGTCATACGGCTGTTTGTTCCATCCCTTCGCAAGATGATCAAGCAGCGAAGAAACGAAGAGATCTTTGCCGAAGGAGAAACAAATATTCTGTTGCAGCCGGAGTTTTTCGACCGGAAACAAATGAGCACAATCATCGAAATACTCGAAGAGAAAAAACTGCTGGTTCATCTGTTCGGAGCAATGAACAAAGAACCATCCGACAGCAAAAAGAGAGTAGCGATCAGTATCGGAGGAGAAAATGAAGACGGGAAGCTGCTCTCATTCAGTGTTGTCAAAACATCATATCATATCGGAAACATGGAAGGGACGCTGGGTATTATCGGGCCGAAGCGGATGCCTTACGGTTATCTGGTTTCGGCGGTAGATTATACTGCAAACGTCCTTGAGAACCTGTATAAATAGATACGTACAAAGTAATTGATTTTTTCACCAATCCCTGGAGATTGACATATGAAAAAGAACAAGCTCACAGAAGAAGAAAAAATTGACAAGAAGCAGGATCAGGGTGAAAATGAAACGGTGAATGAAGAGGTTTCCGAAGAAACCGCCGAACCTTCAGTTGAAGAGGGAACGCCGGAAGAGGGCGGTGAAGAGGTTTTGGTAGAGAATGTCGAGAGCCTCAAGGAAAAACTTCAGGCGCAAAAAGATTCCTATGTCCGTCTTATTGCCGAGTTCGATAATTTTAAACGGCGAACCGCCAAGGAGTATGAGCGGATTGTGGCAAATGCCAATGAGCGGCTGATGCTTGAAATTACAGAGGTGCGGGAAAATTTTGAGCGCGCCCTCCGGGCGGAAGAGAGTGGCGGGGATCTGCAGAAGTTTCTGGAAGGGATGAAAATGATATTTTCGAAACTCGATGAGATTCTTGCGAAAAACGGACTCAAACCCTTTACCGAAGTTGGTGATCCGTTCGATCCCAATCTTCACGATGCACTGATGAAACGTCATGATGTAACGATTCCCGAAGATCATATCGCCGAGATCTACGAAAAGGGGTATGAACTCAAGGGAAAGGTGATCAAGCATGCGAGGGTGATTGTCTCGGAAGGAAAGCCGGACACAGAGGATGAAGGCGGTGCTGAGTCAGCGAATGAACAGAAGAGTGAATGAGAAAATTTAACGAACACAAAGAAAAATAGAAATAGAGAACTTTTAGAGAGAAGGAGTTTGCCATGGGCAAGATAATAGGCATCGATCTTGGTACGACCAATTCATGTGTGGCGGTAATGGAGGGCGGTAAGCCGCAGGTGATCGCCAATCCTGAAGGCGGCCGGACAACGCCCTCGATGGTTGCTTTTACAAAAGACAATCAGCGCCTTGTTGGCGCCATAGCAAAACGCCAGGCAGTGACGAATCCCGAAAATACGGTTTTTTCAATCAAACGGTTCATGGGACGCCGTCACAGTGAAGTTGAAGCTGAAGAAAAGATTGTGCCATATCAAGTTGTCGGTGGTTCATCAGAGCTTGTTAAAGTGAATGCCGGTGGGAAAGATTATACGCCGCCGGAATTATCGGCCATGATGCTCCAGTATCTGAAAAAAGCGGCGGAAGATTATCTTGGCACTGAAGTTAAAGAAGCGGTTATTACGGTACCGGCCTATTTTAATGACTCCCAGCGTCAGGCAACCAAGGATGCCGGAAAAATTGCCGGTCTTGATGTTAAGCGGATTGTCAATGAACCGACCGCCGCATCGCTGGCATACGGACTCGACAAAAAGGGGAATGAGAAAATTGCAGTTTTCGACCTCGGTGGCGGTACCTTCGATATTTCCATTCTGGAAATCGGTGAAGGTGTTTTTGAGGTTAAGTCGACCAATGGCGATACACATCTTGGTGGTGATGATTTCGATCAGGTGCTTATCGATCATATCGCCGATGAGTTCAAGAAGGAAAACGGAATAGATCTGCGTAACGACCGGATGGCGTTGCAGCGGCTGAAAGAGGCTGCCGAAAAAGCAAAATGTGAGTTGTCGTCGGCTGTCCAGACAAATGTAAACCTTCCTTTTATCACCGCTGATGCAAGCGGACCGAAACATCTTGACCTGACAATAACCCGTGCAAAATTTGAATCACTGGTGGAGCATCTGGTGACACGAACAGTGGAGCCATGCAAAAAAGCGATTGCCGATGCAAAAATGAATGCATCGGATATCAGCGAAGTGATTCTGGTTGGCGGATCGACCAGAATTCCGGCTGTGCAGCAGCGGGTTCAGGAAATATTCGGTAAAGCCCCGAACAAGAGTGTAAATCCCGATGAAGTTGTTGCCGTGGGTGCAGCCATTCAGGCAGCTATTCTGGGTGGTGATGAATCGGTCAAGGATGTTCTTCTGCTCGATGTTACCCCGTTATCGCTCGGTATCGAAACGCTGGGTGGTGTGATGACCAAGTTGATCGAACGGAATACAACGATTCCGACCAAGAAAAGTCAGATCTTTTCCACTGCGGCTGACAGTCAGACTGCCGTCTCCATTATGGTATACCAGGGAGAACGGGAGATGGCCTCCCATAACCGTCTGTTGGGCAAATTCGATCTTGTCGGCATTCCTCCCGCACCACGCGGGGTACCTCAGATCGAAGTGACTTTTGATATCGATGCGAATGGTATTCTCAATGTGAGTGCAAAAGATATGGGTACCGGTAAAGAACAGCAGATTCGTATCGAATCATCGAGCGGCCTGTCCGAAGGTGAGATCAACAAGATGGTCAAGGATGCCGAGTCGCATGCCGAGGAGGATAAAAAGGAACGGGAAAAGGTCGATGTGAAAAATCAGGCTGATCAGATCATTTTCCAGACTGAAAAGATGCTCAAAGAATCCGGTGACAAGGTTGGCGATGAACTTAAGGGCAAAATTCAGTCTGCTCTCGATGATCTGAAAAAGAAAGCCAAGGGTGACGATATTGAGGCGATTAAGGCATCGATGGAAAATCTTTCGAAGATCGGCGGTGAATTATATCAGCAGGCGGCTGCGGCACAGCAGGCTGCCGGCGGCGCCGGTGCAGGAGGACCCGAAGCAGGCGCCCAGCCCGGCGGCACATCCACCGGTGAACAGCAGGGTTCGCAGGAAAGCGGCACAGAATCGGGCGGCAAAAAATCCGACGGCGCTGTTGATGCCGATTTCGAAGAAGTCGATGATGACAAATAATCATCGTTGAAACAAATGATCATTGTTGCGAGGATATGATATGCAATATCACGTGGGGTATTAATTACAAATAATTACCCCATGCGATAGGTATAATTATTGTTTGAATGGCACGAATGCACAGACAAAGCGGCATCAAAAAGGCAAATTCGACGGGGTACATGAAACGGCCTGTATAATCGTAATTAATAAAACGGGGTGCATTATTCTCAGAACAGATTTTATATTTATACAAAAATAAGGTGAGATTATTATATGGCAAAACGCGATTATTATGAGGTCCTGGGTGTTTCCAAAGATGCCGGGGATGATGCGATCAAGCGGGCCTATCGCAAGCTTGCGGTCCAGTATCATCCAGACAAAAATCCGGGGAGTAAGGAAGCCGAAGAAAAATTCAGGGAAGCAACCGAGGCCTATGAGATATTAAAAGATTCGAAGAAACGTGCTCAGTACGATCAGTTTGGTCATGCTGCCTTTGAAGCCGGAGGTGGTGGTGGCGCAGGTTTCAGCGGATTTGGTGGTGGTGGTTTCGGTGGATTCGATCTTTCCGATGCCCTGCGCGCATTTATGAACGATTTCGGTGGCGGTGAATCGGCTTTCGGTGATTTCTTCGGTGGGCCGCGTCGGGGTTCACGACGGCGGGGCGGTGGAATCCGCGGCAATGACCTTCAGGTCAGGCTCAAATTATCATTGGAAGAGATACTGTCCGGAGCCTCCAAGACACTCAAGGTACAGCGACAGGAAAAATGTTCAACCTGTAATGGAACCGGCTCCAAAAGCGGTAAGAAAACAAGCTGTACCAAGTGTAATGGCAGCGGAAGAGTTCAACATGTAACCGGTTCTTTTTTCGGTCAGATTATTCAGGAATCAATCTGCCCGGCCTGCCGCGGGGAAGGTTCCATTACTACCGATCCCTGTCCCGACTGCAACGGAAGCAGCCGTCAGCCCGCGCAGACAAAAGTTTCAGTCGATATTCCTGCCGGTGTTGCTGAAGGGAATTATATTGCTATCCCGGGTAAAGGCGATGCAGGGATGAAGGGCGGACCTTCCGGCGATTTGATCGTTCTTATCCAGGAAGAACATCACCCCTTTTTCGAACGTCATGGAATCGATCTTTTCTGTGAAATCGATATTCCCTTTTCAAAAGCCGCACTGGGTACCACCGAAACCGTTCCGACCCTTGATGGCAAGGTTAATCTGAAAATTCCCGCCGGGACTCAGTCGGAAAAGATATTCCGTCTCAAAGCCAAGGGACTCCCGGTTTTGCGCAGCTCCCAGCGGGGAGATCAGATGGTGAAGGTCCATGTGAAAACGCCTACCGGACTCGGTAAAGAAGAAAAAAGGCTTTTCGAAGAGCTGGCTGCCTATGAAGAAAAATCGGGTGGGATATTCAATAAGGCAAAAGAATTCTTTAAATAGGTCCTCTAACGAGGTTCTTTGTCGGCCCCTGATCTGAAATTCAAATGGTGAATTTTTCCAGTATCTGCAGGGCCCGTTCGGCTTGTTTGCCGACAGTAACAGGGTCTTCTTTATTCTGTTCAACCGTCCTCACAATTTCTTTCAGGTCTGCGACTGTCTGACGGTAATAATCGACCATAGCGTTGCATTGGACCGTCAGGTCCCGCATCTGGTTCTGTTCCCTGAATCCAAGATGGGTGGTCAATTTGCCTTTTTTGAGCTGAGTAACCCAGTTTTCGAATTTATAGATAGGGACCGCCACTTTCCTCGAAGAAAAGAGACCGATTATCAGACCGAGCGCAATACTGATCACCTGAGCCGTAACAACGCTGGGAAGAATAATACCTAAAACGCTCTGCAACTCGATATCCTGACGGATATCGTTGCTCATATAATAGAAAGTCCCTTTTTGTGATTTTGTATTATACACATACGCCAGGGAGAGTGTGGTTAAAAATGCAGTTAAAAAGACTACCAGAAGAATTTTGTAGATAACGCTGAGCTGAATCGATTTCTTGATAAAGAAATTGGATATAGGTTTTCGAACATTTTTTTCATTCACTGTATGGTACCCCCTCAGGAAGTGAACTTGTAATCGCCCTTTGGTGTGGAATCAGAATATTTAAAGTATATATATAAAAATAATACTATGCGCCGATTGTCCCTTCTATTAATATACAAATAATAAATACCCGTCGCACCAACTAAAATGTAAACCTGACATTCCTGCATGAAAGGCCCTTACCCCGGAAGGGGGTTATAATTTATTTTAAAACCTTCATGAAAAACCGAGACACTATAGCGATATTGGATTTTGGCGGACAATATACCCATCTTATCGCCAACAGAATTCGTCGTCTGGAAGTATATTCCGAGATTCTGCCTGCCGATTCCGCACCGGAGGCGTTAAAAGATTTTAAGGGGATTATCATCTCAGGCGGCCCCTACAGTGTTATCGATCCCGACAGTCCCGCAATTGATCCGAAAATACTTGAGCTTGGCATTCCTGTTTTAGGTCTCTGTTACGGTCACCAGCTTATTGCAAAGATACTCGGTGGAACAGTTAAAAAAGGGGCCTATCGTGAATATGGTATCGCCCATATGAAAATCCTCAACGAAGGGCCATTATTCGAAGGACTTGATGATGAGCAGGAGATATGGATGAGTCATGGTGATTCGGTTGACCGGCTTCCGGAAGGATTCGAAATCCTGGCCTCAACACCCGATTGTGCGGCCACGGCAGTGGGCAATCACTCCAGACAAATCTATGGTTTGCAATTTCATCCCGAAGTAACTCATACGCCAAAAGGGATGGATATTCTTTCGAATTTCATATCGATTTGCAAATGCAAGCGATCGTGGAATCCCAAGGCCTTTGTAGAGGAGATAGCTAAGGATATTCGCACGCGCTGTAAGGGCAAAAAAGTGTTTCTTCTCGTGTCCGGCGGGGTGGATTCGACCGTTGCTTTTACGCTCCTCAACCAGGTCCTCGGTCCCCACAGAGTGCTGGGACTCCATGTGGACAACGGTCTGATGCGCAAGGATGAGTCCGAGACTATTATGGAGTACCTCCATTCCCACGGTTTTAATAACCTGAAAATTGAAGATGCCACCGATGATTTTCTTGGTGGTCTCGATGGTATTGCCGACCCTGAAAAGAAACGGGAGATTATCGGCGCTCTGTTCATTGAGACAAAGGAAAAGGCCGAGCAAAAACTGGAATTCAATATTGACGAATGGCTTTTAGGGCAGGGGACCATTTATCCCGATACCATCGAGAGTGCAGGCACACAGCATGCCGATAAAATTAAGACACACCATAACCGGGTGGACATAATCTTGGAGCTTATCAAGCGCGGAGCAGTTATCGAGCCTTTGGCGCAACTTTACAAGGATGAGGTCCGCATGCTGGGTGAAGAACTCACGTTGCCCCATTCGCTGGTCTGGCGTCATCCGTTCCCCGGTCCGGGACTCGGCGTTCGGGTGCTCTGCTCAGACAGGACCGAAGAAAATGTCGACCCTTCGGTTGTGCAGCAGGCCGAAAAAATTGCAAAACCACAGGGGTACCGGGTCAGGGTGTTGCCGGTACGGAGTGTGGGCGTACAGGGCGATTCCCGCTCCTATGCTCATCCCGCGCTGCTTACGGGGCCAAAGAACTGGGATGCTCTCGAGAAGCTCTCGACCGTGCTGACAAACCGGGTATCGGGAATCAACCGGGTAATCTACAATCTCAGCAGTGAAGATTCTCCTTATACCTTGATAAAGGCATTTCTGACACGAGAACGTCTGGACCTCCTGCGGGAGATCGATCATCTGGTTACCGAAACACTCAAGCACCATAATGAATACGACCGTATATGGCAGATGCCGGTGGTCTTACTTCCTTTAGTCAACAAGTCGGGTGAACAGTGTGTAGTGCTCCGTCCGGTGTTGTCCCAGGAGGCCATGACCGCACGGTTTGCACCGCTTTCCGAAAAGGCTCTTGCCGCCATTGTCGAAGGCGCCGCCAAAATTCGCGGAATAGGCCCGCTGTTTTTTGATGTCACGAATAAGCCTCCGGGCACAATAGAGTGGGAATAGACTCTCTATTATCGATTTTTATCCCCAGCAGACAGCCTTAATCGAGTAAAAAAGTATTGACACCCTTTTCTGTAATTATTATGTTATTAACTGACTGGTTAGTATTTGTTATGGCTGCTAATGCAATTATACCATAAAAAAACGTTATTATTTAATGACCGGACAGTTCGTTGTAAGGATTATCAATGGGTGCTCAGCATGACATACCGCGGGGGAAAAGCAGGCAGCAGATTTTAGATGCCGCGCTCAAGCTTTTTGGCACAAAGGGCTATCATTCAAGCTCGGTGGATACGATCGCTGGAAATGCCGGGGTTTCAAAGGGCCTTGTTTATAACTATTTTTCGAGCAAGGAAGATATCCTCGAAGCGGTTATCTTCGAGAAAATGAAAGAAATCGAAGAATCCTTTCGGACCGGTATACCGGCAAAGAATCCCGGGGAAATGCTGCGCCGGTTTATTGAAACCGGCCTTGAGATTGCTCGGAGTGAGCCGGAATACTGGCGGTTTTACTGGTCTATGATACTCCATCCCGCCCTTCCAAAAACAATAAAAAAC
The DNA here is from genome assembly GCA_014728215.1 of Chitinivibrionales bacterium. Lineage (NCBI taxonomy): Bacteria > Pseudomonadati > Fibrobacterota > Chitinivibrionia > Chitinivibrionales > Chitinivibrionales bacterium. Next base: position 5,966 of record WJLZ01000215.1, on the reverse strand, counting down.
AAGGTCATGGCCAGTTATGGAGCCTTTATCGGTCAGTTTGAGATGCTTCTGCGGATGAATGGGGTCGAAAAACCAGAACTCGAGGCACGGATACTGGTTCCCATGCTGGATGCAATCAATATTATGCATGTTTTCGCACCCGATTATTATCCCTTTGAAGAAGTTAAAAAGCATTTAATCGGAAAATATTCCGCTAATTCACCTGAACAATCGGAAGAAGGAGATGGGCAATGAAAAAGCTGTTGTTGTTTGTTGTAATGGCATGTGCAGTGGTTCCTTCGATGGTTTTTTCGCAGGAAAAGTCTGAAGTGGACGTAAAAAAAATCGTTAAAGAGCTCGATAAGCTCTATAAAGCCAATTCGAGCAAGGGCAAAATGGAAATGGAGATAATCACGCCCCACTGGGAGCGAACGCTGGTCATGAAACTCTGGTCCCAGGGGATGGAAAAGTCGCTTGTCAAGGTTCTCTCACCAAAAAAGGAACGGGGAGTCGGAACACTCAAGCTGGGGAATGAAATGTGGAACTATCTTCCCAAAACAAATAAAGTAATTAAAATCCCGCCTTCCATGATGATGAGTTCCTGGATGGGTTCCGACTTTACCAACGATGATCTCGTGCGGGAGTATACCTTTGCCGGAGATTACACTTTCGGTCTTATTACACCGCCCGATGCAAAGGATGAGTACCATTATCTGGAGTGCGTTCCCAAAGAGGGGCTTCCGATTATCTGGGCAAAGATTGTCGTGGCGGTAGAGAAGGAGAGTCTTCTTCCGGTGTGGCAGAAGTATTATGATGAAAAAGGCGAGGTGGTACGGATCATGTATTTCAAGAATCCTCAAACCTTTGATGATCGAACCGTACCATCGGTGATGGAGCTCGTTCCGCAAAATGAAGAGGGGCATAAAACGATCGTACGATACCTTGAGATGGAATTTAATGTTTCGTTGGACGATGATATTTTTTCTCTCAGAAAACTTCGTGCACCGGTTCGGGGAGACTGACATGCTTTTATTGAAAATGGCCTTTCGTAATGTATTCCGTCAGAGACGGCGTTCGATCCTGACCGCCCTGACCATGCTGGGAGGTTTTGCACTGGCATCGATCAGTTTCGGGTGGGCCGACGGCACCTATGGTGACATTATCGATATGTTTACCCGCAATCGACTGGGGCATGTGCAGGTCCACAAGGAAGGCTATCTCGAAAATCCATCACTCTATAAAACTATCGAGAATTATACTAAAATCGGCGCCACTATCGGGAACATTGGAGGTGTGGAAGCCTGGGCTCCCCGTGTCTTTTCAGCCGGTCTGCTTTCGGTTGGGGATGAAAGTTCCGCCGCCCGGGTTATCGGCATAGCTCCGCAACATGAGACGACCGCGGTCAATTTTCACAAAAAGGTTGCCGAAGGCTCGCTTCTCTCCGAAAAACCATCACATCAGGCAATGATCGGCCGGGGACTGGCGAAGGTCCTGGGGGCGCATACCGGTGAAGAGCTGGTGATTGTTTCCCAGGCCGCCGACGGCTCCATTGCAAACGATGCTTATACAATCGTGGGGATTATCCAAAGCGGGGATGAAGTCAGTGACCGGATGTCCTGTTACCTTCATTTGCACGATGCCCAGCAGCTGTTTGCACTGGGCGACCAGGTTCATGAAATCGTTGTCATTGCCGAAAAAAGCGGTATGGCCCGAAGCCTCAGTGAGGAAATCAGTGCAGCAATCGATAAACCCGAACTTTCGGTGGAGCCCTGGCAGGTTTTTGCCCGCTCTTTCTATGATGCAATGCAGGCCGATAAGCAGGGAATGTACATATTTCTGTTTGTTATCATCTTGATCGTTGCTGTGGGTGTTTTAAATACGGTACTGATGGCCGTTCTGGAGCGGCGCCGCGAATACGGCCTTCTCAAAGCCCTGGGCAATAAACCGAAACAGATTTTTGCCCTGATCCTTTACGAAGTCAATATCCTCGCTCTGCTGAGTATTGCCGGCGGTATAATCGTAGGCCTTATCGCCAACTATATCCTGTCAATATACGGTTTCAGCCTTCCCGAACCAATCTCCTACGGCGGCATGGAATTTAAGGAGATGCACTCGGAAATCAATTTTCGAAGCTATTATATCCCGGCCCTTACCGTGCTCCTGACCGCAACGATCGTCGGCCTCTTTCCCGCACTCAAAGCAGCCAAAACCGATCCTGCGGTGTCGATGAGGAGGCATTAGAATCATGTTCAAAAAACCGGTTATGCAAGTAATGAAATTGCTGCTGAAAGGCGGCAAAAAGCCCCTTTGGACCTTTTTAACAGGAGCCGACCATGATCTTCCTTAAACTCGCCTGGCGAAATATGTTCCGGAATAAGCGGCGGACCTTTATTGCAGGGAGCGCTATCGGAATCGGTCTCGCCAGTCTGATATTTACCGATGCAATGATTATCGGCATGCAGGAGAACATGATCCGTTCGGGGACCGCGCCTTTTTTAGGTGAGGCTCAGATTCATGCTGAAGGCTTTCGGGCGACCAGGGAAGTTGAGAATACGATCAACAATACGCAATCGGTACTGCATGAGCTTGAAAACGACACTCTGGTAGATCACTCGGCCCCCCGGGCTATGGGGATCGGCATGGTAACCTCGCCGGCAAATCTGGGTCAGGTGGTGATATGGGGAATCGATCCGGAGAAGGAACGGTATCTTTCAAAAATCGATGATGCCATTGTCGAGGGGGAATATCTCGATACCGGCGACAAGCGGCAAATACTTATCGGTAAAAAACTGGCGGAGCGCCTCGAAGTGGGGACCGGTGACCGGGTGGTTGCCACCCTGGCAAAGGCGAAAACCGGTGAATTGTCCCAGGAGCTGTTCCGGGTTGGGGGGATTTATCATTTCAATATCGATGAATTTGATAAGGGGATGGCTTTTGTCACGCTGAATAAGGCGCAGGACATGCTCGGTATCGGTGATGATGTTCATGAGATCGCGATCGATCTTGCGAAAGGCGACATTGTCCATAATAAAGACCATCCCTTCTGGGACAAATACTCCCGCCATGGGAATGAGACCGCAGGATGGCCCGAGCTGCTGCCCCAGTTCAGTGCGATCCTGCAGATGACCGACCTCAGCCTGATAATCCTTGCGGTGATCCTGTTCGGTGTAGTTGCACTCGGCATTATCAACACCTTGTTTATGTCGCTTTACGAACGGATGTTTGAATTCGGTGTTATGCGGGCCGTGGGTACCCGTCCCTTTGCACTTTGGCGCATGGTAGTCTATGAGGCTTGCTCGCTGGCGGTGCTCAGCAGTATTCTGGGAATCGTCCTCGGATTTGGTATTACCTATATTGTGTCAAAAACCGGAATCGACTATCGGGGAATCGAATTCAGCGGTGTCACCATACAGGAGCTTATCTACCCGCAATTAACAGTGAGTCAATTTATTATTTATCCGGTTTTTGTCCTGATATTTACCGGAATCGTTGGAATGTATCCGGCAACCTATGCAGCCCGGCTGAATGCTGCGGAGGCGATGCGGAGAAGTTTATAAATGGAGGCTACTATGGATGAAAACAGTGTCGTTGTTACCGAGGGAGTTGTAAAGACCTATTTTGAGGACGATATTGAAGTGCATGCCGTGCGGGGTATCGATTTGATGATTACCCAAGGTGAGTTTACCGCAATCGTGGGCCCGTCGGGTTCGGGAAAAACCACCTTTCTCAATGTCATTTCGGGCCTCGACAAGCCGACAAAGGGAAGTGTATGGTTGAACAAAAGACCGCTGTCGGAAATGAACGGCAAAGAGCTTTCGGATTTCCGCCGCGATAATATCGGCTTCATTTTTCAGGCCTACAATCTTATTCCGGTTCTTACGGTCGAAGAGAATGTCGAGTATGTCATGCTCCTCCAGGGGATTACTGCCGGGGAACGGAAAGAGCGGGTAGGGAAAATATTAGCCGAGGTAGGCCTTGAGGGCCTGGGAGACCGTCTTCCGACAAAACTCTCCGGCGGACAGCAACAACGGGTGGCTATCGCCCGGGCCATGGTATCGCGACCCCAACTCATTCTCGCCGATGAACCAACGGCAAATCTCGATTCAAAAACCGGCGGCGATCTTCTCGACATGATGCACCGGCTTAACGACGAAACCGGGATGACATTCCTTTTTTCGACCCATGATAATCTTGTCATGGAACGGGCCCGTCGTTTAGTCGTGCTCAAAGATGGGCAGATCGACAGGGATGAGAAAAGACAGTAAGTGATAGACCGCGGATGACATCACAAATCCGAGGTACGAAATACGAAAAAAATATGAAACACGTACTGATTGTTAACTCAAGGAAAAGCATGCCGGGGCTGCCTGTAAGAGGGATTGGAGCCCATCACTCAAATACTCCGGAAAAATAGTTTGATCTATGGAAGCAAAACATCCAATAATTATTCTGTTGTTATTTCTTTGTGTTCACACAGCTTCCGCCGAGTGGAGCGAGTACATTTCCGTTGGCGGGTACTACAAGAATTTCTTTACGGTTATCGATTCGCCTTCCTTTGAGCAACTCCCCGGATCGGGATCCGCTTTTACCGGGCTTGTCAATAACCGTATCCGCCTGAATGTAACCTCAACCCCGGCCGACTGGATCAATGGCGCACTCTCCTATGATTTTTCTCCCCGCGTACAGGACCGGTCGCTCTTTGATATGGAGCGAGTGATGCTGGGTATCGAGGAATCTCCATACCGACTGGTCGATTTTGATGACCGCCTGTATCCTGAGGATGAAGACAAACTCCGGAATTTTGCCCTGTTTCATAATCTCGACCGATTCATGGTGACATTCAAACCCGAGGTTGCCGATATCATTATCGGCCGTCAGCCAATCGCCTGGGGAAGTGCCCGAGTTGTCAATCCGATCGATATTATCGCGCCTTTCGATTTTACCACCCTTGACAGTGAGGACCGGTTCGGTGTGGATGCCGTTCGCATCCGAATCCCGATCGGCATGCTGAGTGAAATCGATGCCGGGTATGTGTTCGGCAATGACGCCGCTGTCAATGAGAGCGCGATGTTTCTTAAAGGTAAATATTATTACCTTCAAACCGATATCACCCTTCTGGCAGTCGGGTTCCAGGAAAATCTCCTCATCGGTATCGACCTTGCCCGGGCAATCGGGGGGGCCGGCGCCTGGTGCGAAGCCGGGTATGCCTTTGCCGATGTGTTATCAGAGGAGCAGCGTTCGGTGGATGACGATTATTTCCGTCTCTCGGTCGGCGCGGATTACAGTTTCACCGATAAACTCTACGGCTTTGGCGAATACCATTTCAGTACCGCCGGTGAATGTGATCCCGATGATTACATCTCCTACTCAATCAACGCAACCGGCCCCGGGGCGTCATTGGAAAACATGTTTTCGTTCGATATGGGCCCGGCCTACACTGAAGGTGGAGTCTATCTACTGGGAAGACACTACATCGGCCTTGGCGCAACCTATCAGATCAATCCGCTGCTTCCCTTTTCCATGCTCGCCCTGTTCAATGCAGGGGACCTCTCTGTTTCACTCTATCCCCAGCTCGAATATAACATCAAACAGGACATCTACCTCCAGCTTGGCGCAGTCGTGGGACTGGGCGAAAAACCGGATTCCCCTCTCGAACTCAATTCCGAATTCGGCGCCTATGCCCATGTGTATTACAGTTCGTTCCGGATTTATTTTTAAAAATATTACCGTCTTGTCTAATTAATCACTTCTATACAAAATCGGTTCTCGTATAAGTATTGGATTCCGACAAATAAATATCCCGTTTGTATCGCATGCCTTGAACGTAATACGATAGAAACGTCCAATCACTCGTGTCCAAAATAGAACGCTAATGACGCTGATCATGCTGATATTCGCTGGTCAGAAAACTAAAAATTAAAAAAATACAGCGATAATCAGCCAAATTAGCGTCATCGGCGTTCAACAATCAAAATAATTGTATAACG